>CAMZHY010000194.1 GCA_947307005.1 uncultured Planctomycetaceae bacterium | reverse complement strand
CTTACCTTCAAGAATTTCTACCGCAGGTCGGCGAGTGGGTTCTTGAAACAGGAGGCGCCGACATGATCGGTCTCGGGCGTTCGATTCTTTCGTATCCGCAGATGGCGTCCGATTATCTATCGGGTAAAGCCCTTGATAAGAAACGCATTTGCCGCACCTTCGGCGACTGTACCAACGGGCCGCGCGCCGGACTTGTTTCCGGGTGCTATCCGCTGGACGAATTCTATCGCGATCGCGACGAGGCGCGCGTTCTCAAAGAAATCAAACAGCTTGCGAAATCGTCGAATTCCGGCGAAAAACGATAGGAGTCAACGGGGATGAAAAACGACGCGACGTTACGATTAGCCGTCTTTGCCGCGGTCGCGCTGGCGACGATTGTCGGACTTAGCGCTCCGACTGCGACGCGGGGCGACGACGCTTCTTCACAGGTTTCGACCTCGCTGGAAGACGAGTTCCGCGAACCTCCTCGCGAGTTTACGCTTTTACCGTTCTGGTTTTGGAACGACGAACTGTCGAACGACGAAATTGCTCGACAAATCGAGGATTTTGAGCGTCATGGCGTTCACGGTTTTACGATTCATCCAAGGATCGGACTTCCCGAAGATTCTGGATGGATGAGCCCAAAACTCCTTGCCGCAATGCGGTTTGCGCTTGAAGAAGCGCGGCGGCGCGGGATGTTTGTAATCCTCTACGACGAAGGAATGTATCCTTCCGGGTCGTCGGCGGGGCAGGTCGTCGCCGAGAATCCCGAGAACGCGGCGCGTGGATTTGTCCGCGTTATTTTCAACGCCGACGGAACCCAACGCGAACCGCGCAACCGCGTTCAGGACGACTGGATATTTGTCGACGAGTACAAAAACGAAAAGGGCGAGACGGTTAAAATCTACGACGCGCCGTCTGGGGGCGTGATTCGCGGATTGCACTATATTGGCGACGAATCGAAGAACCCTCGAGAGTTTTCGCCGCCCGCCGCCGATCTGCTCTACGCGCCCGCGGTCGACGCGTTTATTCGACTCGTTTATCAACGCTTTTACGACGAGTTTGAAGAGTTCTTCAAAGAAGGCGTGGTCGTTGGAATCTTTACGGACGAGCCGTCGATTCTCGGACGCGGCGCGATGGGCGGCATGAAGAACGGAAGTCTGCGTTCTCTTGACGTTATCAATCGTTACGGCGGGATCGATTTTCGACCCCATCTGCGCGAACTTTGGGAAAACGTTTCTCCCGAGAGTCCAACGATTCGCGCTCGCTACAACAAGGCGGTTCAACTTGCGCTTGAGGAGATTTATTACGACCGCATCTCGTCGTGGTGCGTCGAGCATAGGACGAAGCTCTGCGGACATCCTGAAGGCTCGGGCGACATTGGCGTTCTGAATAAGTTTCAGATTCCCGGTCAGGATATCGTCTGGCGCTATATCGAACCGGGCGCAAAGGCGTTCGATTCGACCCATTCGCCGATGGCGAAGGTCGCGTCGAGCGCGGCGTTGCACAACGGGGCGCGGCGCAATTTGAATGAGATATTCGGCGCCTACGGTCACGAATTGACCCTTGAGGAGTGCGAATGGCTCATTAACTGGTGCGTTGTTCGCGGTCAGAATATGTTCGTGCCGCACGCGTTTTACTACTCGATTCGCGGGCCGCGGTGGGAAGAACGTCCGCCCGACGTCGGACCGCATTCCGCATGGTGGGACGGCTATAAGACGTTCGCGGATTACTGCGCGCGACTCTGTTGGCTCAATACGGATTCGCGGGTCGTCGCGCCGACGGCGATTCTCGTCGATTCTGGGGTCGCGTCCGTATGGATGACGCGCGAGCTCATGCGCAACCAACTCGATTTCAACTATCTCGAAACGCGGTTCTTAAACGACGCTCTGTTTAAGACCGACCCTGAGCCGCTGATCGAACTTCCGACGGCAAGCTATAACACGCTCCTGACTCCCCCCCGCGTCGCGACGGAGGAATCGCTCTCCGCGCTCGAAAAAGCGGCGGCGACTGGGCGTCTCGCGTGCCTTCCGAACGACGCGAAGCGTTTCGATTCGTCGTCCGTCAAGCCTGTCGTCGTGGAAAACGGCGACGCGATCCTTGCGTTCGTTCGACGCTCCTCCGGAATCGACGTCGCGACGATCGCGTCGGAAAACGCTCTTAAGGGCGAACTGACGCCCGCGTTTCCATCCCTCGCGCCCGGGCTTCGCGCGCGACATGTCGTTAAACGCGGCGTCGATTTCTATTTCCTCTTCAACGAAGAGGCTGATCCGATCGACGTTTGGACGACCTTTGCCGCAGACGACGGAGTCGTTCCCGTCCGCGAATGGAACCCGAAGACGGGCGAGATTATCACTCTCGAGCGCGACGCCGACGCGCCGACTCTTTTCCGAGTCAAACTCGCGCCGCATGAAACGACGATCTTTTCCTTTCGGTGAAAGACCATTTTGACTGATCGGAACCGACGACGTCGAACTCCATTTTTACGATAACCCGACTTCAAAGGAGCGATCTTATGAAACCCGAGAAGAAGCAAGAACTGCTGAACAAACTGAAGGCTATCGCCAAGAATGAAATCAAAACGACGCTCGTGAAACCCGACGCGCCGCTCGGCGTTTGCGCGAGTAGAATCGGGGGGAAGCCCGCTGTTCCGCCCGATTTCGTTTGGCCTGAGTATACGTTCAAGTTCTCGGAATACGTCGGAAAGGCGCCGAATAGAAGCGACGAGCCTGTGACCTTGCCCCTGTCGTTTCTGGCTCAAATCAACCTGAAGGACGTCGCGGCGCTCGACGAAGAAAACCTGTTGCCCAAAACGGGAGTTCTCAGTTTCTTTTACGAACTGAACACGATGCAGTGGGGATTCGATCCCAAAGACGCCGGAAGTTCGCGCGTTTTCTATTTCCCAGACGAATCCGCGTTGTCGATCGCCGAATATCCCGAAGAACTCGAAGAAGACTGTCGTTTTCCCGAATACGCGATTGAGTTCAATAAGCACGTAAGTCTTCCCGGCTTCTACCAGTACGACGAGTTTGTCGATTTCGAGTGCGACGACGATGAGGACGACGAGGACGAAGACGATGAAGAAAACGCCTTCAACGACTGCCGCGTCGAGTTGGGGTACGAAGAAGACGAGTTGGAAGAAGAAGATAAGACCAAACTTTTGGGCTACCCCGACGTTATTCAGAACTCGATGGAAGAAGAGTGCGAATACGCGACGCGCGGCTACTCCATGGGATCTAAGCGTCCCGATCTTGAGGAGGAAGAAGAGGCGGAAATTGAGAAAGCCGCTAAAGATTGGACGCTGCTCTTCCAGATGGGAACAGTCGACGAAGAAGACTTCGATCTGATGTTTTGCGATTGCGGCTATATCTACTTCTGGATTAAGAAGGAAGATTTGCGGAATTGTAATTTCGATAAGACGTGGCTCATTTTGCAATGCTACTGATTCTAAGACGTCGTTCCTCCTCTGCTTTTCTGGCGCGGCGCGGATAATCGCGTCGCGCCAACCGGTTGCCTTCGACAATCCTTTCTACTTAATTCTGACGACGCAGGTGTAAAAGTGGATTCCGCGAAAAGAGAAGAGTTTTTGAGTAAACTGAAAGAAATCGTTAAGAATGAAGTCAGATTTTCTCTCGTCAAACCAGACGCGCCTCTTGACGTTCGAGTCAGTAGGTTCGGCGGCATGCCCGCCGTTCCAGCCGATTTCGAGTGGCCCCGCTTTTCTTATAGGAAGGAGCGAAAAAATAGAAAGAGAATCAGTTGGTTGAGTCTCTTCTTTCCATCGAAAAAAAAACGAATAGAAGAAGATAGTTGTGAATCAGAACCTCAGATAGAAGAAGCTATTGGAGACCCTCTGTCGTTTCTGGCTCAAATCAATCTGAAGGACGTCGCGGCTCTTGACGAGGATAATCTTTTGCCCAAATCTGGAACGCTCTGCTTCTTCTACACGATAGGGGAGACATGGAGTGGGTGCGATCCGAAGGAAAAGGGCTGTGCGAGAGTTTTTTACTTTCCCGAAGAGTCGAATCTTACGTTTGCCGTTCCTCCCAACGACCTTGACGAAGATTTTCTCATTCCTGAATACGCCCTAGAGTTTAAGCGTCGTCCCAGTTTGCCTGTGTTTGACGCGTACGAGAGATACGTTGATTTCGACGACGAAGACGACGAAGTCGACTCCGATTTTTACGAAGAATGTCTCAACGAATTCGGTCTGGGAGAAGACGATGATGAAATCGGTTTCAAATTACTGGGTTACCCGGACGTCTTCGAGGATCCGATGGAGGAGGATTGCGAATACGTTACGCGGGGATTCGATATAACGGAGCGTCTTCCTTGTCTCGATCCGGAGGAAAGACTGGAAATAGAAGAAGCCGCCAAAGACTGGACGTTGCTCTTTCAGCTGGAGTCTTATGAGGGCGAGGACTTTGACCTGTGTTTTGGCGACTGCGGACGCCTTTATTTCTGGATTAGGAAAGAAGACTTGCGGAACTGTAATTTCGACAATACATGGCTCATTTTACAGTTCGATTGACGCGAGCCGCCGTCCTTCGTCATTCTTGCGCCGCGTCGGGGTCCCATTCGTTGTATTGACCGGGGAGTCTTGAGTTGAGCGACGCCCAGAACGGATGTTGGCGATCGCAGCGCGTTCTTGCGTCCTCGAGCATGACGCGCGCGCTAGCGGGGACTCTTCCGTTTTGCGGCGTGAGTTTCTTGCCGTTGAAGACAACCTCGATCTTGCGGTCAAAATCGACGATTTCGGGCGAGAGGAAGACGACGCCGCGATCGGCGCTTGAGCGAATTTTGACGCTGTTGTTGACGATCTTGAAGAACTCCGTCTTCGCCGGATGGTAGCTCGCCGCGATCTTGCCCGCAAAAACGGGGTCGAGCATCGTCGATTCGTTGAAATCAAAGAGTTCCGCCTGCCAGAAGAAGTTGTCCCACGGACGCGCGGAATAGGCGACGCGCTCGTCGCGCGAGTAGAATCGGCGCGTTCGCATATTCATCCAGTCGAAGAGACGCGTCGTTTCTTCCGGGAACGTTTCGGCGCCGCGCCCTTTGAAGAGGACGTACGTCATGTCGAACGGCTTCGACAAATCCATGCCCCAGTCGAGCGTCGCGCGACTCGCGACGATCTTGCCCCCGTCGAGCTCGCCGCCGACCCCGTAGACGGGGACAAACTCGGCGTTTCTCTTCAGGATCGCGGTCATATATTTCGCTTCGCCGCAGATCGGGATGACGCCCGCCCAAAGGTCGGGACGCCCTAGCGCGATATCCCACGCGGCGTCGGCGCCGCCTTGGAATCCCGCGAGAAAGACGCGGTCGGAGTCGATGGAGAACGCGCGCTGGGCGTCGCGCAGACAGTAAAGCGTCGCGGCGCAGGCGAGCGCCGAAAAATCGTAGCTTTGCGCGCCCTCGTTCCACTTCGGCGCGACGACGATGTAGCCGTATCGCGCCGCTTGACCGTAGCGTTCGTAAACCGTTTTACCCTGCGCGTTCGTCTTTTCCGTCCACGGACCGTGCCACCAGTTGAGCTGCTGAAGCGGGTTGGAACGTTCGGCGCCGAGCGAGACGACCGTCGGATATTTGCGGTTCGGATCGTATTCCGGCGGAAGCTGGACGGCGTAAGAAAACGTCTTGCCCGATTGGAAGGACGGAACCGTCAACTCATACTGACTCGGGGTTTCTTTCGCCGAGCGGGGCGGACTCTTCGGCGGCTTCATCGTCGCGAGGATCAGACTAATCTGGCGCGGCGACGACGCCTCTTCCGAGCGTATCTGATCCCAAAGCTCTTGACGTTGCGGCGGTCGCGTTTCGAGGAGATAGCGTCGCGTAAGTTGGCGCACCCGCCATAGCGAGACGGCGACCTCGAGACGTTCGTCGGCGCCGACGTTTCCGACAATCCATGAACTCAATCCGATCGCGAGCCGCCGCTGATCGTCGAGCGACTCGTCGATTTCCGCCTGTTCGAACGCGGCGAAGCGTTCGAGCGTGTTCGGGGTGAGTTCGCGTCCGATTTCGACGACGATCGAGTTCGCCGCCTTTTTTAGTTCTTCGTCCTCAACCGTTTCGAGGAGCGCTTTGAGGCGTTCGACGATATGAGCGCGTTTCGCGTCCTCCGCTTCGCACTCTCGACGGAGTCTCCGAATCGCTTGGATTTTTTCCGGCGATACTCGATCGGCGTCAAAGGATTCGAGGAGTTCGCGAACTTTTCGATGCTGACCGGCGGCGCGTCGCAATTCGAGCTCGTTGACGAGCCGCTCCGCCGCCATCTGCTTGACGAGTCGGAGCGCGACGTCGAGCCTCGCGCCGTTTTCTTCTACGTTTTGAAAGTCGTCGATAATTTCCTGCAGTTCTTCCGCCGCCTGTTCGTAGAGCGCCGCTTGCACGTAAAACTGATAGACGCGGAGCCGGTCTTCGAGCGAATTGGCGTCGACCTGACTCTTCATGAGCGCCGAGAGCGTTTCGCGCGGCACGACGTATGGAGAGAGCCGCATGTCGAGCATGTGTGTCAACCCCTGGACGCGAATGAAAGTCGGCGCGATTTCCGTGATTCCTTGAACGATTGGAACGCCTCCCGCGACAATTGTTCGACGTCCGAATTTGTCGAAATCGGAACTTGCGCGCCACGAGCCGAGCGACGCGATGCGTCGCGACGGCGCCTCGCAGACGCGTTGAGGAATCTTGAAGACTTCGAACGCGGAGCCGGCCTCGTCGGGGATCAGATCGGCGACGTTATTCTTGGGAATGTAAATTCTGCGGAGCTGATCGTCGACGGCAAGAATTTTCTCCGTTTGGACGGGAGACGAGTCTCTCTCCACGCGTTGTTCTGAAGTCTCAGCCACGCTTTTGGTGGGAAAGATCGAGCCGATAAAGAGCCGCCCGTCCTTCATGACGACGCGCGTCTGCGCGGCGCGACACGTCTGCGCCGCCGTCCAAATCGCCGCCGTCGCGAGAAC
>CAMZHY010000193.1 GCA_947307005.1 uncultured Planctomycetaceae bacterium | reverse complement strand
AATCGATCTGACGTTCGATAGAAGCTTAATTCAGAAATCGTAGCGGTCGCTGAGACAAAGTCGCCCCGACGCGCTGAAACCCAAGCGGTTCCCGCAAGTGGGAACGGATCAAATTCAACCTCGGAGTGATCGGCCAATAAACTTTTGAAGAGTTTATCGGCCGACTCGACGTCGTCTTCGACCACATACTCAAGAGCAAGTTGGCGTTCTGCCCGACGGGTCCAATACTTGTCGTTCGGAAAATATTCAATCACACTCTTCCATGCGTCGACAGCGCCCGTCTGAAGAGCAAAAACATACTGTTCCTCAACGGTGTTGAAACGTTGGATCGTCAGCGGAGGTTCCGGGGGCGCGGCGCTAAGACGCGTATTCTTTAGAATCAATAATCCGCCGCCCAATAAAAACGCAAATGCTGTCGTTATCGACGTCAACGCGATACGGCTGGGCGTCCAAAAGCGTTCTCGAACGTTTCGAATCGATTCGAGTTCTTCGATATTGGCGCGCCACTCCATGGAAACGGCGGTCGTGCTAAGCGCATGTTCGAAGCTTTTGCGTTCTTCGTCATTCTGAAAAAAGGAAGAAAAAACGCCTTCGTCGGACTCCCTTGAATCGCCTTCTGTTTGGCTTGAACCGTTCCCATTTGACGAAGATTGAGAACTCGTGTTCGCTCCAAGTGAGAAGCCCGTCGAACCGCCAAGAACGTTCGCGCCTCCTTGGGCGGCTATTTCTTGCATGTCGCGAGTCGGAGACTCGCGAAGATACTCGATTTTTGCGTCGCGAAGTTCCTGAAGAAGCGAAGCGGGAGACGAAGGTCGGTCGTCTGGATTCTTGGCAAGCATTCGTTCGACAAGACGAGCAAGCGCCTCAGGCGCGTCGGGACGTAGTTCACGAATCGGACGCGGTTTCTCGTTAAGGTGTTTTAGAACGACGGCTAACGGCGACTCCCCCCGAAAGGGAACGTCTCCAACAAGCATATGATAAGCCGTTACGCCCAGCGAGTAAACGTCGCTTCGTGAATCTAGTTTCTGACCACGCGCTTGTTCGGGACTCATATACAGAGGAGTGCCTAGCGCAACCCCGGTTCGAGTGAGAGAAACATCTGTCCAAGTCGCGTCGTTATCCTCGCTTGGACGCGCCAAACCGAAATCGACGACGTGGACGACTCCTGATGAATCAAGAATAATATTCTCTGGCTTAACGTCGCGATGGATCAGTTTGAAATCAGACGCGCGTTTCAACGCGTGCGCTATTTGCTCCATTGCGGCAAAAGTTTGCTCGATTGAAAGAGGTCCGTTGCGGCGCAGATACTGCGCAAGACTGAGTCCCGCGACATACTCCTGCGCAATAAAACGATATACCCTCGTCTTAGATCGACTTTTCTTCGTCCAAAACCAACGTCGTTTGACTGCGGAATCGTCGGTCAGTTCGCCAACCTCGTAGATTCGAACGACGTTCGGGTGTTCGAGCTTCGCCGCGGCGCGAGCCTCATGGATAAAACGTCGCACGTAGGTTTCGTCTTGAGAAAGATCATCCTTGAGAATCTTGAGCGCAACGTTGCGTCCGAGAGAGTTCTGTCTCGCAAGAAAAACGTCGGAAGTCGCTCCGCCGCCGATTCGTCGGATAATCGCGTAATCTCCCAACGTCTTGCCGCACAACTCGCGACGATCGTTCTTAATGTTGGAATTAGTCGCGCTTTCCATTTGATTCTCCTCGTAAATGACGAACGCGAAGCCTGAACGCCTTCGCGTCCGACTGAAAGACCGCTAGGGCGCGGTTCGTTTCGCCAACCGTCTTCGAGAGCGGCGACGAAACAAAACAAAATCAGAACGTCAGCTTAATGAGCCCGTCCTTGGCGACAAAATATTGCTCTACGCCAAGTTCGGCGGCCCAAATGCGCGTGTCGCACGTCTTGAACGGTCCGGAACCGTCGCCCTTGCCCGAATCGTTCCGCCACAGCCAATCGGGGGTCGGCCACAGCGTAAAACGCGGTTTAACCGCCTCGTAGAACGAGCGACGCACGCCCTGCTGTCCATGGTGCGCCATCTGGCAGAAATCGCAATCAAGTTTGTCCCTCTGCGCCTCAAGAACGCGATCGCCCCCCTCGTAACCGAGATCGCCGAGGATGAGAATCGACTTGCCGGCGACGTCGAGACGATAGCAAATCGACGAGTTATTAATCGCGTTCATATGTAGCGAAAGATCGAAGTCGTTGAGACATTCCATCTTGAGCGGACCATATTCGAACGTCTGACCGGGCTCGGGCTTCTTGGCGCCTTTAAACTTTGCTAGACCGTCGAAAATAACCGCGGTAAACGCCTTATCGCTCTCTTCGTACGTGTCGAGCCATTCCTGCTCGGGGAAGTTATAGTACAGATCCTTGATTTCGATTGCGTCGGGAGAATTTAAGAGGATATCGGCAAGCGCGCCGCAGTGGTCGTTATGCGCGTGCGTCAGGAACCAAGCGTCAACCTTGCCGTCGCATTCTTTCTTCAAAAGATCGACGAGATAAGGCACGTCGTACTTCCTGCCGCCGTCGAAAACGATCGTCTGACCGTTTGAAGTCCGGAGGACGTAACACATCATCTGAGGATTCTGTCGGTTCGGAAACTGCCACAACGTCATCGCGGGCGCGTTCGGATCGTCGGCAAAATTCATCGTAATCGACGCGTCGGAGGCGTTGTAGGTAGCGGCCGCCATAACGGTCTTGCCCGACTTAAAGAGGAAGGGAACGGCAAGACCTGAAAGTAAAAAAGATCTACGATCCATAATTATTTCCTTATTTGATCGATTAAAACGACGCGTCGTTAAAAGGAACGCCGAGCGCGAAGCGACTACGATTGATTATACCAAAAGGAGAAGTCGACGACGTGAACGACCTCGTAGATTTTCACAACGTTGGGGAACGCTCGAGTTTTGCGACCGAGAGCGTTCGTTTCGCGAGAAAAACGCAGAAGTAGTCCGCCGCCGATCCGTCGGATAATCGCTTAATCTCTCAACGTTCTGCCGCGCATCTCGCGACTGCCGTTCTTGACGATGGAATTAGTCGCTATCTCCACTTGATTTTCCTCGCAAAAAAGACGGACGCGAAGCCTGCGTAACTTCGCGTCCGATCGTCAGACCGCTCGGGCGCGGATCGTTTCGACGCCTCCTTTAAGAAGGAAGGGAAACAAAAGCAAAATCAGAACGTCAACTTTATGAGTCCGTCCTTAGAAACAAAGTATTGTTCCACTCCAAGTTCGGCGCACCAGCTACGCGTGTCCAACGTCTTGAACGGCCCGGAACCGTCGCCCTTGCCCGAATCGTTGCGCCATAACCAATCGGGAGTCGCCCACAGCGTAAAACGCGGTTTTACCGCCTCATAGAAAGAACGACGAACGCCTTGCTGTCCATGATGCGCCATCTGGCAGAAGTCGCAGTCAAGCTTGGCGCCTTGTGCTTTAAGCAAACGATCGCCCCCTTCGTAACCAAGATCGCCAAGGATGAGAATCGATTTCCCCGCGACGTCGAGACGGTAGCAGATCGACGAGTTGTTGATCGCGTTCATTGTCAACGAAAGATCGAAGTCGTTGAGACATTCCATCTTAAGAGGGCCATATTCAAAAATCTGACCGGGTTCGGGTTTCTTAGCGCCTTCGAATTTAGCAAGACCGTCGAAAATAATCGCGGTTTCGCCCTTCGATCCCTTTTCGTGTTCGTCGAGCCATTTCTGTTCCGGGAAATTATAGTACAGTTCTTTAATCTCGAGCGCGTCGGGAGAAGTCGTAAGAATCTCGGCAAGAGCGCCGCAGTGGTCGAGATGCGCGTGCGTCAAAAACCACGCGTCAACCTTGCCGCTGCATTCTTTTTGAAGAATGTCGATCAAGTACGGAGCTTCCTGCTTCCAACCGCCGTCGAAAACAATCGTCTGACCGTTGGAAGTTCGAAGAACGTATCCCATCATCTGCGGACCATGCTGACTCGGGAGCTGCCACAACGTCATCGCGGGCGCGTTGGGATCGTCGGCGAAATTCATCGTGATCGACGCGTCGGAGGCGTTATAAGTAACGGCCGCCATTACAGAACCGCCAGCTTTGAAGAAGAAAGGGGCGACAAGACTTGACAACAAAAAAGTTCTGCGATCCATGATTCTTTCCTAACTTGGCAAAGTGAAGCGTCGCGCGTCGTCTACAACTCGAACGTCAACGCGCGCACTGTATTTGGTCATTATAGCAAAAGACGACGACTAAAAAAACCTTCTCGCTGAAAAACAATTTTTTACTTCCAATCCCGCCAGATTGGCGCGGGCGCTCCTAGAGCGGCGGCGATAATGCTCAGAAGAGCCGATTCGCGTTCAGTCACGGCGCCGTCGTGAAGAATACAACGCCAACAAGCTTGAAGAATCAGCTTCTTCAACTGAGGCGAACAATACCCCAAATCAAGGAGCGCGTCCGTAAACGACTGGAGCGTATAATCTCGCGTCTTGGGAAAGTCGGTCAAATATCCCAGAACGGCGCAACCTTCATGAAAAGCTTTCTCAGCCGCTTCTGTTTGACCTTCGCTTTCGTACGCAAGAGCGACAAGAACCGTTTTAAAGCGCCCTTCGATCAAGGTAAAATCACGATACTTCGCGCTCATTGGAGGCGAAATCCTAAAAAATAGGTCAAGTTCCCTTAGCGCGACCATTTGCAACGTATACTCAAAAAAATCAAGTCGACCGTCCGCAGCGCAAAATTCAACGACAGTATTTCGGAACAGCTTGTATTGATCGAGCGTCATATTTTTAATCAAAGGCGTCGCAAGCCGAACGGCGAGTAGCCGCGCGGGAGCGGAAAGAGATCGTATCGACGGCGATATTTCTTCCAAAAGTCTCAGCGTTTCCTGATTCTCAACGCGATTGACAAGAGCCAACTGGCGCGCCTTAATTGTCGCGTCATGACTTAAAAGAACGGCATAAAATACGGAACAGGCTCTTGAAGCGTCGACAAGGAATTGATCGATAACGGACGGAACAGGTTCAAGAAGACTGGGCGCAATTCTAATACCGTTATGAGCGTTGTCTTTACGCGCCCAACCTCCATAGAGCGACGAAGGACTGGTTGGAGATGAATCTTTTAATTCCGTCGTGGCAGCGTCAAGGCTACGTCGAACTTGGGTAGAAGAGTCTGAAGTCGACAAGGACGGCTTCTTCTGCGCGTTCTCGCTCTGATTTACGGCAAAAACGGCGACGTCCTCCACGTCGGCGCCAAGAGACGCTGTTTTAAGGTCGGAGACGTCAACGTCGGCGGGAAAAACGCCGTCAAAAGTTGGATCAACAACTTTAATTCGTTTAGCAATAGGCGGATGGGTGCGATAAAGATTTTGAAGGAAGCCCGGTCTAAAAACAGAGCTAAAAAACATATGAGACGCTTGTTCGCAACTCGAAGAAGCGATGGCGGAACCGACGTTAGCGCACCCGATTTTTTTGAGAGCGCCCGATAATCCGAGGGGATTGCGCGTATACTGTACGGCGGACGCGTCGGCGAGATATTCACGCTGACGAGAAATCGCCGCGCGAATGATATTCGCAAAAAAGAGGCCTATCGCTCCTATGCAGAAAAGTATAAGTCCGACGACAGCAAGAAAAAAGAGCCGATATTCCTCGAGGACGGATCGCATCATCCAAATAGCGACGATCGTTAAAACCTCAAGACCAAACAGCATTCCGATCAGGCGCATATTGAGCCGGACGTCGTTATTCAAAATATGACTAAATTCGTGAGCGACAACCCCTTGAAGCTCGTCGCGGTTAAGAATATCCAACGCGCCGCGCGTCACACAAACGGCGGCGTCGCTTGGACACGTTCCAACGGCGCACGCGTTGACGCTCTTCACGCCCTCCAAAACAAAAACGCGCGGAGTCGGCGTCCCGGAAGCGATCGCGATCTCCTCGACGACGTTGTACAAACGTCGGCTACGCGCTTCAGTCGCGCCGCGTAAAACGGGGACGCCGCCAAGCGCGACTGCGACGCCCTCAACTCCCGCTGACTTAAGCTTCGAAAAACGTACCGCCGCAGAACCGAGAACAAGTCCGCCGACAATAAGAAAATCGATAAAAAGAAAGGCTGGGTTCAACACGTTCCGATCGATAAAAGCCGACTGCGGATCAACATAAACCACTGAACCGCCAGGATTCGTCTCGCCTTGCGCAACAGGGGCGGATGATTCTGACGGTAGGAAAAAAGCGCATACGGAGACAATTAAAACGTGGACGGTCAAGAAAGTTAGAAAGACGGAAATGGAAAACAGAGCGGTCAAGCGAACAGAAGCCGCCCGTGATTTATCTTGACGCTCGAAGAAATCCATATCGCACCTCGTTCTAGACGCAACATCTCAGAACTGAACCTTCGGCGCTTCGCGTTCAAGCGTGTTCTCAATCTCAAAGAGAGCCGCTTCTCCGAAGTTAAAAATCGCCGCAAAAATAACCGTCGGAAAGTGTTCGCGCTTCGTATTGTAACGCGTAACGCTGTCGTTATAGTTATGACGGGCAAAGCTAATCTTGTTCTCCGTCGAACTCAACTCCTCCTGAAGCGCGAGCATATTCTGATTGCCTTTAAGATCGGGATATGATTCGGCGACGGCAATGAGTCTTCCAAGCGCGGAGCCAAGAGCGCCCTCCGCGGCGCTCAGTTTGTTCATTGCGTTACGGTCGCCAGGATTCATTACGGCGCTCTGATTTGCGGCAAACGCGGCGCCGCGAGCGCGAATGACGGCCTCGAGCGTTTCCGTTTCGTACTTGAGAACGCCTCGCACCGATTCAACGAGGTTCGGAATCAAGTCATAACGACGCTTTAACTGAACGTCGATCTGTGAAAAGGCGTTCTTATACCGATTTCTTAGCGTCACAAGAGAGTTATAAACGCCTGCGGCCCAAAGAACGGCAACGAGGGGGACGACGACGACAATACCGATGAGAGCAATCTGAGGCATGAAAC
>CAMZHY010000192.1 GCA_947307005.1 uncultured Planctomycetaceae bacterium | reverse complement strand
TTGAGCGCCGTCGCGACGTCGACGAGCGGGTCTTTGTCCTTGAGGACGGACTCGACGAAGTTGTTCATGAGATGACCGTGCGAACCGCCGTGACCGCCCGAATCGACGGTCTTCGGGAGCGCCGGCTTGAGAAGATTGAGCTTGTCGACGATCGCCTGAGATTCCGGGACGGCGCCGTTGAACTTGTAGCCTTCGCTATACGACGCGAGCTGTCCGCGCGAGCGCCCGACTTCACAGCTCCAGCCGGGCGTGTCGAAACTGACCATGATTCGCGCCATGCCGCCCGACGAGGTGCGGAAAAGCCCGACTTCCGATCCGTAGCAGTTGCCGTAAACGTTGTTTTCCGGCTGACGGAAGTAGTTAATGCTCGGTTTGCCCATCGCGGAGACCTCGACGAGCGACCCGAACGTCACGCACGTGTAGTACGCGGCGGCGTGCGTCGGATACCACATGACGGGCATTCCGACGCGCCAGTTGTTGTAACTCGGCGTAGAGACGGGCGCGTAGTGGAAATACTCTCCTTCCGTGTAGACGATTTCTCCGAAGCCCCCGGCGTGATAAATCACGCGCGCGGCGTAGACGTCGTCGTGATACGCGCTCGTTTCGAACATGCCGTAGTGAAGCCCGGTCTTTTTGACCGTCTCGTAGAGTTTGTCCGCCTGCTCCGGGGTTCCGCCCCAAAACGCGGGGACGCACGACGCGACGTGCTTGCCGTGTTCCAGCGCGAGAACGGCGTGATCCGCGTGATGCGGCGCGTCCGTCGCGAGGAAGACCGCTTCGATCGAGTCGTCTTTGATCATCTCCTCGAGGGACGGATACTGCTTCTCGCAGCGGCACGCTTTCGCGAGGCCGTCGCAACGATCCGGGAAAAGATCCGTCACGGCGACGACTTCGACGTTCGGATGATCTTGGAACCCAAACTGCGCGCCGAACTGGCACGCGCCGAAGCCCGCAATCCCGACGCGGAGCTTGCGATCCGTAAAGGGACGCCATTCGGAAGACTGATCGATTTCCGTCTCCGTGTCGTCGAACCCTTGGATTTGGGGCTTCTCCTGACCGACGGCGAATTTGGCCGTCAGCGCGGCGCCGACGGCGCTCGTCAATCCGGCGTTAAGGAACGTTCGTCTATCGATGTTGTTCATTGACAAGGCCTTTCTATCACGCGATGAGGAAAAAAGATTCTAGCGAGCGGCGGCGATCGACTCGTTGGCAAGTTCGACGACGCGTTCCGCCGTGATTCCGAAATGTCGCATGAGAACGCCCGCAGGCGCGGAATCGCCGAAGGAGTTCATGCCAAGGAACCGCCCCGCGTCGCCGAGATACTTCCACCAGCCCATTTCGACGCCGAGTTCGACCCCGACGCGCGCCTTCACGGTCGGCGGCAGGACGGAATCGCGATATTCCTGCGACTGACGCTCGAAGAGTTCGAAGCACGGAACGCTCACGACGCGCGCCTTGACGTCCTGTCCCGCAAGCTGCTCTTGCGCCGCTAGACAGAGCGAAACCTCGCTGCCCGTCGCCAGAAGAATGACGTCGGGCGTTCCCTCGCAGTCGGAGACGACGTAGGCGCCCTTCGCGACGCCCGACGCGGAAGCGTAACGTTCGCGATCGAGGGTCGGAAGATTCTGACGCGTGAGGACGATGACGGACGGCGTCTTGTCGAGCGACATAATCGCGCGATACGATTCGGAAACTTCGTTCGCGTCCGCAGGGCGGAAGACGGCGAGGTTCGGGATCGCGCGCAGCGACGCGAGGTGTTCGACCGGCTGGTGCGTCGGCCCGTCTTCGCCGACCCCGATCGAGTCGTGCGTGAAGACGAAGAGCGTCGGAATTTCCATAAGCGCGGCGAGGCGAATCATTGGGCGCAGGAAGTCCGCGAAGACGAAGAACGTCGCGCAGTATCCGCGCAGCCCGGAGAGGACGAGTCCGTTCGTAATCGCGCCCATCGCGTTCTCGCGCACGCCGAAATGAAGGTTGCGACCGCGTTGTTCGGGACCGAAATCGCCGTAGCTCGGGTCTTTAAGCGCGGTGTTGTTCGACGGCGCAAGGTCCGCGGAACCGCCGACGAGCCACGGGAGCCCCGCCGCGAGCTGGTTGAGAACCTTGCCGCTCGACGCGCGGCTCGCGAGTCCTTTTTCGTCCGCCGGGAACGCCTCGAACGCGGCGTCCCAGTTCTCCGGGAGTTTGCGCGAGAAGATCGCGTCGAGTTCCTTTGCCTCTTCCGGATACGCTTTGCGGTATTCCGCGAATTTCGCCTCCCATTCGTCGGCGAGCTTCGCACCGCGCTTTCCGACGTTCTCATTGAAGAGCGCGTAGACGTCGTCGTCGACCGCGAACTTTTTCTCGGGGTCGAGTCCGTAGAACTTCTTCGCGCCGGCGATTTCCTCGTCGCCGAGGGGCGCGCCGTGCGCGGCGGCGGTTCCCTCTTTCGTCGGGGCGCCGTACGCGATGCGGCTGTGGACGACGACGAGCGTCGGACGGTCGTTCGTCGCCTCGAAAGAGTCGAACGCGCGGCGGAGCGCGGGGAGATCGTTCACGTCGTCGACGGTCTCGACGTTCCAGCCGTAGGCGGCGAAGCGCGCGGGCACGTCTTCCGTGAACGCGATCGAGACGTCCCCTTCGATCGTGATGCGGTTAAGGTCGTAAATCCAGCAGAGATTCGAGAGTTTCAGACAGCCCGCAAGGGACGCCGCTTCCGAGGAAATCCCCTCCATCATGCACCCGTCGCCGCAGAGCGCGTACGTCTTCGCGTTGAAAAGTTCGAAGCCCGGACGATTGTATCGCGCCGCGAGCCACGCGTTCGCCATCGCGAACCCGACGCTCGTCGCGAGTCCCGCGCCGAGGGGGCCGGTCGTCGTTTCCACGCCGCTCGTGCGTCCGTATTCCGGATGGCCGGGGCATTTCGAGCCGAGCTGACGGAAGGATTTGAGATCGTCGAGGGAGACGGCGGGCTCGGAGGTCGGAACGCCGTTGGCGTCGAGCGCGCGAACGCCGGCGACATGGAGCGTCGAATAGAGGAGCGTCGAAGCGTGACCGTTGGAAAGGACAAAACGATCGCGACCGGGCCAATTCGGACGTTTGGGGTCGTGCCTCATCCGCTCGTTGTAGAGCAGATACGTGATCGGCGCGAGGGACATCGGGGCGCCGGGGTGGCCGCTTTTCGCCTGTTGAACCGCGTCCATCGCGAGGGCGCGCATTGTGTCGATCGTTTTCTTTTCTTGCGGGGTCATAGACGTCATCGCAGGTGTTTCCTTTTATCGAACGAGTGAATCTTACGAGTTAGTTTTGGGAGGGAGAAGGGGAAGGGGCGGCGAGTTTTGCGGCGCGTTCGTCGCGGACGCGTTTGATTTCGGCGACGATTTCGTCGGCGCCCTGTTCGAGGAGATTTTCCGCCGCCGCCGTCCCGAGGAGCGTCGCGAGCTGTTCCTTCGTTTGAAGGGGCAGCTCGCGGTCTTCGGCGCTTGCGCGCAAGATTTGAATCGACTGCGTGTCGAAAGAACGCGAGCCGTCGAAGGAGAGAATTTGCGCGTCGAGCGCAAGGAGTTCCGCGCCGCCGTCAAGTTCCATTTTCATGCAGAGGGCGCCGATCGGGACGAGACATCCGCCTTCGAGCCGCGCGAGAAACGCGCGCTCCGCGAGGACGGAAAGCCACGTCGGCTCGTGAAGAAGGCGCGCGACCGTCGCGTTCGTTTCCGCGTCGTCTTCGCGCGTTTCCAGCCCGAGCGCCCCCTGGCCGACGGACGGCAGAAAATCGGGACGCTCCAGCCGCGCCGTCGCGCGATCGCCGAACCCGAGACGATTCAGCCCGGCGCTCGCGAGAATGAGCGCGTCGTATTCGCCCGCGTCGAGTTTCTTGAGCCGCGTCTCCACGTTGCCGCGGATATCGCGGACGTCCCACGGCTGCGCGTCGGGGCGTCGTTTCGCGCAGTATCGGAGCGTCATGCTCTTGCGCCGCATGCTGCTCGTGCCGATTCGCGCGCCGGGAGGGAGCTCGTCGAGGGACGCGTAGCGGCTAGAAACAAAGACGTCGGCGACGTCGGCGCGTTCGAGAACGGCGGCGAGCTTAAGGCCGGGAACGCGTTCGACGGGCAAGTCTTTCAGACTGTGAACGGCGACGTCGATCTCGTCGGCGAGGAGCGCCTTCTGAATTTCTTTCGTAAAGACGCCCTGCGCGCCGAGGTTGACGATCGCGTCGTCGCGCTTAACGTCGCCGGTCGTCGAGATTGGGACGATTTCGACCTCGCAGCCGAGTTCGACGAGCGCGTCGCGCGTCCGGTTCGCCTGCCAGGTCGCAAGCGCGCTCGGACGCGTTCCTAATCGTATTGGCTTCATCATCGCCTCTGGGAATCACTTGGATTCTTTCGGAAGCTTCTTGAGATAGACGTTCTTGATCTGCACCTTCATTCCGCCGGGAATGACGTGAAGCTGCCAGCCAAGGACGCCGCTCGCGCGACGCGCGGGGTCTTCGTCGACGAAGACGCTCATGACCTTGCCGTTGATCTTGTGGACGAAAACGAAGCCGTGCGCGTAGACTTCGTAATGGTTCCAATCTTCGATTTTGACGTTCTCGCGGACTTCGTCGGGCGTCGCGAAGGTTGCGACGGTCTCGATTTTACCTTCGGGGGTCACGCGGCTGACCGTTCCGAGGTTCGCGAGAATGCCGCGGAACGCTTCGCCGTACATGATGCCGCTGTAGGTCGCGGCGCCGTCGAAGTCGCTCTGATAACCGCCCATGCGATACTTCTCAGGTTCTTCGAGGAACCAGCCGCGATAGTACAGTCCGGAGTTGCCCTGCTTGTTGATCTTATAATCGAACCGAATCTCAAAGTCGCCGATATCGAGGTCTTCCGTGTAATAGAGCGCTTGGTTCTGCTCGATTTTCTTGTCCGACTCGTTGGAGAACCCGGTGATGCAGCCGTCTTCGACGGACCAGAGCCGCGCGTCGCCCGCCCAGCCGGTCAGGTCTTTGCCGTTGAAAATCTGGACGAAACCGTCGTCTTGCGCGAGCGCGGGAAGCGCGAAAGCGGCGACGAGGAGAGCGGCGAGGGACGAAAGGAGGGCGTTCTTCTTCATATTAGCGTTCCTTTATCTGAGGAGTAAGGAATGGGAAGGTTAGGGGGGAGAAAAAAGAGCGCGGCGTCGGAAGGGCGCCGCGACCGTATTAGTTCTCGGGCTGGGACACAACCACGCAGTTCGGAAGCGCGGCGCGGAGCTTGTCGGCGCCTTCTTCCGTCGTGTTCGAGCGCGTGACGTGGATCTTTTCGAGTTTCGACAACTTAGCGAACGAGTCGACGCAGGAGTCGTCGACCGTCGTCCGTCCGACGTGCAGGAACGTCAGATTCGTAAACTGCGCGACGAGAGGCGCGGCGCCGGGCGTGATCTTCGTGTCGTCGAGATTGAGCCACGTCAGGCGATCGGCGAGGGGAAGGAGCGTCTCGACGCCTTGGTCGTCGACGCCCGTCTGATAGAGCGTGAGCTTCGCGAGCTTCGGAAAAGCGCCGGACGCCGCGAACGGCGCGAGGTCGGACGTCGCGAGCGCGGCGCCGCTGAGGTCGAGGTCTTGGAGATTCGGCGCGGCGGCGAGCGCGGGCAGGACATACTGCGGGAAAGCGCCGTCTTGGAGCTTGAGTCCGGCGAGTCGAACTTTTTTGAGCTTCGGCGCGGAGGCGACGAGCGCTTGGAACGCGTCTCGCGCGCCGTCTCCCTCTGGAAAGGTCGCGTCGAGCCACAGAAATTCGACGAGTTGCGGCGTCTCGGAAAACGCGCGCAATCCGTCGAGGGTAATCGCGCCGGATCCGCGAACGACCTTGATTTTCGCGAGGCGCGATTGATCGACGTCGGCGCCGAATCCGTTGAAAACGGCTCCCGTAATCTCGAGCGTTCCCTTTTCGTCGTCGAATTTCAAGGAGCCGCCGGTCGCAATTTCGGCGGGACTTGACGCTTCGGGAGTCTCGGAATTTGACGGCGCGCCGGAGGACTCGGGGACGACGGGCGCCTCCGTAACGACCTCCGATTCCACGCTTTCGGCGGGCGTCTCGTCCTCGAGAGTCACGACGAGCCGATTCGAGCGTTCGCACGAGGTCGACGAGATAGCGACGGCGATCAGAAGAATCGGACTCGACGCCGCGAACAGTTTGAGAAGACGAGAAAACGCCGTCATAGCGACCTCCGTTTACGAGCCGTTGACAATAGGAACAGACAAATAGGACGCGTCATTCGGTCGGAGCTTCCGGAACAGGTTCTTCAGTCGCAGGCGCCTCCGCCGCCGGAGTTTCCGGAGCGGGTTCTTCAGTCGCAGGCGCCTCCGCCGCCGGAGTTTCCGGAGCGGGTTCTTCAGTCGCAGGCGCCTCCGCCGCCGGAGCTTCCGGAGCGGGTTCTTCAGTCGCAGGCGCCTCCGCCGTCGGAGCTTCCGGAGCGGGTTCTTCGGTCGCAGGCGCCTCCGCCGCCGGAGCTTCCGGAGTAGGTTCTTCGGTCGCGGGTTCTTCCGCCGCCGGAGCTTCCGGAGCGGGTTCTTCGGTTATTGGAGTTTCGGCCGCTGGTTCCTCGGCGGCGGGTTCAGCTTCGGCGGGTTTAGCTTCGTCGGAGCCGGCGCTTTGTTCTTCAAGTTCGCGGAGTTTGCGTTCGCGCTCAGCCTTCTCTTCAAGCTCCTGCTGACGTTTCGCCTGAGCGCGTTCCGCTTCAATGACGGAATACTCTTGGGCGCGCCCCTGGGACGAATAGAGTTCCTTCTCCGTTCTCTCTTCGGCCTCCTCGCGCATCGTACATTCTTTCGTTTCCAGTTCGTCTTCGATCGGGAAATAGCGTGGGAGGTCTCTGACGACGGGCAAATGGGGAATCGTCTCGCCGTATTCCGAAGGATCGACCTCCGGTTTTTCCTTGCAACCCGAGATCAGAAGAAGAGACAGCGCGCAACACGACGCCAAAACACGTAAACTCATACTAACACGCGACATGAGATTA
>CAMZHY010000191.1 GCA_947307005.1 uncultured Planctomycetaceae bacterium | reverse complement strand
CTCTTTTTTAAGATGAGTTGGGTCGCGGGACTCGCGATCGGAAGCGTGCTGGCGCTCAGTTCGACGGCGCTCGTTTATAGGAGTCTCGGAGATCTGGGTCAAGCGGACACGAAACGCGCTCAGGCGACGCTCGGACTGCTGATCTTTCAGGATATCGCGCTCGTTCCGCTCCTGCTCATCCTGCCGATCGTCCTCGGCTCCGGCGCCGAAAAAGAAGCGGAGTGGGGGTTCAGCAACCCGTGGATCGACATGGCGTTTAAATCGATTCTCTTTTGCGCCGTCGTTCTCATCCTCAAGTTCGCCAACCGAACGATCGCCACGCCTCGACTCGCCGCGCTACGGTCGAACGACCTCGTTATTCTCTACGCGATCGTCATTCTCCTGCTCATGTGCATTCTCGCGGAAGCGCTGGGACTTACGGGAGCGCTCGGCGCGCTGGCGGCGGGCGTCATCCTCGGCGAGAACCGCCTGACGCATCAGATCGACGCGCTCGTCCTGCCTTTCCGAGAAGCGTTCTCCTCGATGTTCTTCATCTCGCTCGGGATGTTGACCGACTTCGCGTATGTTTTTCACAGTCCTCTGACGTGCCTTGTCACGCTCGTCCTCGCGGTCGTCTTCAAGGCGTGTTGCGCCATGCTGGCGCTGCGCGTCTGCGGCATGGACAGACGGGGCGCGCGCGCCTACGGAATCTGCATCTCGCAGATCGGCGAACTTGCGTTCATGATTCTTTCCCTCGCGTACGCGGCGGGCGCGCTCGAGGAGGACTCGTACAACACGATGCTCTTCGTTTCTGTCGCGTCGCTCGTGCTGACGCCCAACATGGTCAAGTTTGCGATCACGAAAACGGGCATGCCGCCGGAAGTCGCCGACGCCAGCAAGGCGGACGAAGACGTTTCGCCGGATCTCATTCGCGCGATCGCGAACTCCGAAGGGCACGGAATCGTCGTCGGCGCCGGACCGATCGGTCAGACGCTCGCTCACGCGCTCCTCAAGGCGAACCGATCCGTCTGCGTCGTCGATTTCAACCCGGTCAACCTTCAACCGTTCAACCAGAACGGAACGCCGACGGTCGCGGGAGACGGCGCCGACCATGACGTTTTGCGCAGAGCGGGAATAGGGCGCGCGAAGCTCGTCTTCGTTACGACGCCCCTCGACGAACTCACGATCGGCGTCGTCAAATCCGCCAGAGCTCTCAACCCGACGGCGGAAATCGTCGCGAGAACGCGATATCGCATTAACGTCGCGCCGCTCCAACGCGCCGGCGCGGGCTTCGTTCTCTGCGAAGAAAACTCGATCGCCGAGGATATGCTCAAACTCATCGAAGACCACGTCGAAAGCGCGTCGAAGCCCAGTCCCGCGTCCGCGTGACGTCGAAACGTTTTTTAGCGTCGCCGACCGCCCGTTCTTGCAACGTCCGGTCGGTTTTTTTATAATCGGAGGACGGCGCGAGGTTCGTTTTTAAGCGCGCCCTTCGATCCCGCGAGTCGTTTCCATGAAGATTATAACCCGATCCCAACGCCCCAAAGTCGGTTCTAGACTCGGCGATATTCTTTGTCTCACGATCGATCGGCTCAACTCCGACGCGCTCGGCGCCTACGGCGCGACTTGGCTCGACACGCCGGGGTTCGACGCGCTCGCGTCGGAATCGATTCTTTTCGACTCCTTCTACGCGACCTCGCTCGATCTCGACGCGCTCCTTCGCGCGTTCTGGCGCGGAGAGTCGCCCTCGCGCCTCGTCGCGTCCGACGAGCCGCCCGACGCCGAATCTATCTTCCGCGTCATGAAACGCCGCGGATACCGGACGTTCCTCCTTTCCGACGACGAGCGCGTCGCGCTCAGTCCGAGCGTCGACAGCGACGACTGCGACGAACGGTTCCTCCTCGATCGCGTCCGCCCCGACGCGCCCGTCGAAACCCTCGACCAGACCGCGTTCTTTAAAAATTTCGAAGAACTCGCGAGGTTCCTCGTCGGCCTAAACGACGCGCAAAGAATCGACGAGCCCGCGCCTTGGTTCGTCTGGGCGCATTTCTCCGGGTGGAACGACGCGTGGGATTTCCCAATGGAACGCCGCGAACAGTTCCGCGAAATCGTTTGCGATCCGGAGACCGGCGACCTGATTCAAGAAGAGTCCGATCCGAAAAGCTATTCCGCAGTCGCTCCCCCATACCTTCCGCGCGCGTCCCATTCGCGACGCGCCGGACGAAACCGCGGCGCCGCCGACGTTCGCGCGCCTCGCAACGACGAGCCGCGCAAAGTCGGTCCCGAGTCGAAATCGCCGGAGCTTCGAGAACGCGCTCGACTCGCCGCGCTCGACGAAACCGATCGGCGACAGAGCGTCCTCCAAGCCTATTGCGGCGGACTCTCCGTCTTCGACAAAACGCTCGCCGGTTTTCTCGAACTGATCAAACAGCACGATATCCTCAAAAACGCGCTCTTTGCGCTCGCCGGGACTCGCGGACTCGCGTTCGGCTATCCGGGAGGTTTGGGACGTCCCGGCGACGACGACGCGCCCTCCCGCTTCTACGCGGAGGAAATACGCGTCCCGCTCCTACTGCGTCTCCCCGACGGAACGGGCGCGACGGTTCGACTCCCGCAGCTCTGCGAACCCCGCGATCTTTTCGCGACCCTGCGCGACTGGCCGGAGTTTGCGCCGAATCTTTCGACGCGCGAATTCTGGCGTCTCGAAGAACGCGAAATCTCGCCTCTCGCCGGACGTTGGGGCGACCGGAGAACCGCTTCCGACGAACCGACCGACGGCGACGCGTTTTCCGCGCTTAATCCCGACAGGCCGGGACAAAACCTCCTGACGCTTCTCGCCGACGAAGAAGGGGCCGTTCGCGATTCGATCCAAGTCGTCGCCAAGGACGCGGAATCGTCCGAGCGCGCGCTCATCGTCGACGAATGGCTCCTGAAAACGGCGCCGACGACGCCTGAAGAACGCGCCGACGATCCCAACGCGACCGACGCCGTCGAACTCTTCTCTTTTCCCGACGATCGGTACTGCGTCAACGACGTCGCCGACCGCTGCGCCGAAATCGCCGATCAGCTTAAGACGGCGCTCGACGCGGCGCGATAACCGCGGACGCTCGCCGACGCGGCGGGCGCCCGCTTCTCACTCAATCCGGAGAATGCTCATGACCGTCTATCGAACCTCCACCGCGTTCCTGTCCGCGCTCGTCTTTCTCTCGCTGCTCGCCGTTCCGCTCGTCGCCCAAGAAACGGCGTCGGACGGCGCCGAGCTTGTCATTTTCGACGCGACGACGCCCCTTGATTCAATTCGCCTGCAGGACGTCGAACTCACGCGCGGCGACGACGGCGCGCTCGCGATTAAAAACGGAACGAAAGACAATTGGCCCGGAATCCATTTCGAAGGAAAATGGGACCTCTCGCAGTACGACGCGCTCGTCCTTGACGTCCGCTCCACGAGCGAAAATGAAATCACGCTCTTCTGCCGAATGGACTGCGCCGTGTCCAACCCGACGACGCTCGACGGCGTCGTCACGCGCTCCGCGACGCTCAAGCCCGGCGAAAAGAAACGGTGGCGCGTCGAATTCTATGGGAACCTCAACCCCGAGGTTCGCGCCAAGCTCTTCGCGATGCGCGGCAAGCCGGGCGGAATTAAGACGGACGAATACTCCAACGACGCGAAAATCGCGTTCGACAAGGGAACGCTTACGGCGATTCGTCCTTTTGAGAATCAGAACGGGCGCGGAGACTCGTGGGTTCTCGAAAGAATCGCCGCGATTCCCATCGAACCGGAACGACTCGAGAAGGAAGCGTATCTCCAGTGGAGCCCCGACCAATTCTTCCCCATGATCGACGAATTTGGACAGTTCAAACACGCCGATTGGCCGGGCAAAACCCATTCGTTAGAGGAACTTCGCGATCAGATCGCGCGCGAAGACGCCGAACTCGCCGCCAATCAGCCGACGGAATTCGACGAATACGGCGGCTGGGAAAAAGGTCCGCAACTTCAAGCGACGGGGGCGTTCCGCGTCGAAAAGCTCGACGGCGCGTGGTATCTCGTCGATCCGAACGGGCGCCTCTTCTGGTCCCACGGGGTCGACTGCGTCAACTTCAACACGGCGACGACGCCGGTCACGGATCGCGAATTCTACTTCGACCCGGCGATTCCAACCTCGCTCGACTCAAACTCGGAATTTCGCCGTTTTCTGTATAAAAGCTCGAATTCGGTCAACAACTACTATGTCGGCAGAGGCGAATTCCTGACGTACAACCTCTCCGCCGCGAATCTCTATAAGAAATTCGGCGAAAACTGGCGCGACGCCGCGACCGATCAGGCGCGTCGAAGGCTGCGAAGCTGGGGACTGAACACGATCGGCAACTGGTCCGACGTCGACGTCTGCGCGCGCGCCAAAACGCCCTACACGGCGACCGTTTCTTCCGGAGGGCCGAGCATCGAAGGAAGCAAAGGATACTGGGGCAAATTCGTCGACCCGTTCGCGCCGGAATTCGAACGGGCGATTCGCAAATCGCTCGAAGCGGTCAAGGCGCGAACCGCCGACGATCCCTACTGCGTCGGGTATTTCGTCGACAACGAAATCTCGTGGGGCGAAAAAGGCTCTCTCGCGCGCGCCGCGCTTCTTTCGCCCGAAAAACAGCCCGCAAAAAAGGCGTACGTCGCTTGGCTCCGTGAAAAATACGGCGACGTCGCCCGTTTCAACAACGCCTGGGGAACGAAAGCGGAAAGCTGGGACGCGATTCTCGCCGCCCCCTTTGAAACGCCCAACGGCGACGCCCCCGACGCCGATTCCGACGCGTTCTATGCGGTAATCTGCGAGAAATACTTTGAGCAGATCGCCGCGGCGGTTCATGAAATCGCGCCGAAAAAACTGTATCTCGGATGTCGGTTCGCGTGGACCAACGACCTTGCGCGCGCCGCCGCCCAGAAATACTGCGACGTCGTAAGCTACAACTTCTACCGACGTTCCATCGGCGACTTCAAGCCCGTCGACGGCGTCGATAAGCCCGTCATGATCGGCGAGTTCCACTTCGGAGCGCTGGACCGAGGACTCTTCCACACCGGACTCGTCCCCTGCGAAGATCAGGAAGCCCGGGCGAAATCGTACGAGGAATACGTAAAAAGCGCGCTCGGCAATCCTTGGATCGTCGGCGCGCACTGGTTTGAATATCAGGACGAAGCGGTCACGGGGCGTTTCGACGGCGAAAACTATCAGATCGGACTGATCGACGTCTGCGACCGCCCGTACGAGGAAACGATCGCCGCCGTTCGACGCGTCGGCTATCGGCTTTACCAGATCCGTCGGGAAACGGCGGAGCGGCGATAGCGTTCGTCTTCGCCGAGACGGCGTCGCCTGCCGTCTAGGGACGGAATAGAAAAACTCCCGAGTCCGCGAGGATTCGGGAGCTTTTTTTGGCTTAAACGCGGAACAACCCGCGCGTCGTCGTCGTTAGGCGAGGCAGCCGGACAAACCCGAAGGGCGCCGCGCCGCAAACGCGCGGAACCGACCCGTCGGCTCAGTCCTTTCGATGACGAATCTTGGATCGCATTCGTCTCTTTTTACGACCGAGCTTACGTCGTCCCTTTCCAGTCTTTTTCGTTCCCACGTTTATCTCCGTTGATTAAATAAAAACCCCGCCGACGCGGGATTCACGCTATATGAACAATGTCCGCGCCACGCGCGCGCGAACAGAACAGTCTCAATATCGCGCTATTACAAATAGCGCCTCGCATTATACACTCCGGCGGAATTCTTAAAAGGGGGGCGATTCCGTTTTTCGACCGTTTTTCGCTCTTTCCCACGGAACAAAGAACGCCGTCGATTCCTAGCTTCGCGAAAAAAGCCTCGATTCTCCGACGAGAACCGAGGCTTTTTTGGGACGCCGACGCGACTCGTCGGTCGCGTTCGCGTCAACTTCTATCACGCGTTCTTCTGAAGAACTTTCGCGTCGACAAGCTTGTCGATGAGCTGCTGCATGCTGTTGAACATGGAGAGGAAGCCCTGCGGCGGCATAATGACTCGCTCAGACGGCTCCGGCTTCGGCGCTTCGCCGTCGGCGCCGGGCTGAAGCGTGACAAAGTCGAATCGAACCATGTTGCCGGCGAAATGAATCTGACCAACGCCGTCGGCGTAGATTTCTTTTTTCATCAGAGGAAACCTTTTGTACTAGGGTGCAAAACGACGCGTCAGGGCGTTGCTTAACCCCGGCGCGACCAAAACAAACGCGAGCGTTCCCGACCTAACGCAAGAACGACGCGGGACGCTGACTCTCTTATCGTCCGCAAAGTCGGTCTCCGCCAATCAATTCCAACGCCGGAATGAAAATTCGCGGCGGGCGTTTGACGCGAAAACGACACAAACGTCCTAAGTCGGCTGAGTCGCGCAACCGTTTCCTTTTGACGTCAGACGTCGCAGCGAGTTCCAATAATTCGCGGAAAAAACGACGATTCCGTAGTTTAAAGAAAACGCGACGTCCGAGAAATATCCGCTCGAACGCCGCGTTCGTCAACCGAAAAAACGTCGATCAATAGGAATCGATTCCCAAAAGTTCGTTGAACTTGATCTTCTTTTCGAGGAGATGGTCCTTAAGCTGGTTCGCGTCGACCGCGACGTTTTCGCTCGTCGCGCCCATGCCCATGCCGCCTCCCATGCCGCCGGTCATCCCCATCATGCCGCCGGACTGCGGGGCGCCTTCCTTAATGAACGTCTGCATCTCTTCAAACTCGTCGAGCAGCGTCTTGAGATTATCCTGCATCTCCTTCTGATCCTCTTTCGACTCGTCGAGACTGGCGGAGACGCCCTTCGCCGCAGTTTTCTTATCGCCTTTGACCGCGTGCTGGATGCAGTCGAAACCGTATTCAATGCGCCCGGCGATCGCTTCTAGGCTCTTGACGTTCTGGATCGTTCCGCCCATGCCGCCGCCGCTCATTCCGCCGCCCATGCCGCCGCCCATGCCGCCGCCGAACTGATTGGTGATGCT
>CAMZHY010000190.1 GCA_947307005.1 uncultured Planctomycetaceae bacterium | reverse complement strand
TACGCGCCCTCTCGACCCGCTCGGACTCGGGCTGCGTCGCGTCTTCGACCGTAACAACGTAGGTCCTATTGTCGGAACAGCCGACAAACCCGACGATCAGGAGAAACGACATAAGAATCGAGATCGTTCTTTTCATAGTCCAAGTTCTTCTATCATACGTTTCGACAATTCAACGAACCGCGTTTTTCAAGCTTCAAGGGGCGGCGTTAAACTTCGCCTCTGAATCGCTCGACTCTACAGTTTCCCAAGCCGTCTCGCTTTTTCATACGCGCCGATAAGGTGGAAGACGCCGCAGCTAGTGATTTTATCGAAATCGGGCGTCATGAGCGCGTTTCGAAGCGTTTCCGCCGCTTTGGAATCGAAAGAATCGCCCGCGACGTCCAACTCGATCGTCAGCGCAATCTCGCCGCACTCGCGCGGCGCGTACCACGAGACGCGATAGTCGCCGTTGAGTCCGCCCGCTTCCCGCCAGTTCGGCGCGACCGCCGTTAAGTCGCGGGATCTGAGTTTAGTCAGCGCGCCCTCCTGACGCGACGCCGAACGCCCGGCGATAAACTTCATCGTCTCGGCGAGCTTCTCCTTCAATTCAGGGTCGGACTCGAGACGGTAGAGAACGCTTAACGACTCCTGCATCTGAAGATACGCGTACGCGGGCATGCGTCGCAACAGGTCTTCGTTCTTCATGATATGCGCCGACTGCTCGACCGTCTCGGGCGCGATCGCGCGCCAGCGTTCCCAATATTCCGACTCCTTCTCCACGTTTCCGAGACTCTTCGCGGCGTCCCACGCGACGGAGTAGATCGCCGTCAGCCGCGCCGCCTCGTGATCCTCGACGTTCGCCATCCGGCATATCCCGATGCGGCAATGCGAGCCGTCGGAACAGAGGAAGTCGTAGTCGTTCTCCGGCGTGACGTTGCGCGTCATCCGGTCGGCGACGGCGAAAAGAATCGCGGCGGCGCGACCCCGCGTTTCTTCGTCGGAAAGCGGGGAACGGAAATATTCCCAAACGGCGAGCGTCAGATGCGTGACCTGATCCCGCGAACTGTTGATATAACAGACGCCCGGCGCCTTCGGACTAACTCCGCGCGCGACGAACCCCGGCGAACCGGAAACCGTCGCGAGAAGTTCCAAGCCGTCAAAGACGTCTTTCGCCCGACTCTTGATTCGCGCAAGTTCCGCCGCGTCGGCGCCGCGCGTCTCTTCGTTTGCGTATCGATCGATTAGCGCTTCGAGAATCACGCCGCCGGAAATCGCGCAATCTTCCATCGCGGTCCCATACCCGCAGGGATTGGGGTCAAGCGACTTCACTTCTTCCGGCGTCGGAAGATGCGCGAGCGTTTTGCCAGGTTCAAGCGACTCGAGAAAATCATAGAACAGCTTTGTCTGAGGGGAGTAGAAATTCGTCCAAATCGCGTTCCAAGCGGAATCGACCTGACTTTCCAGCGTCGCGTCGGTTGCGGACGCAAGATTCCCCAAGAGAAAAAACAAAGTCGTCGCGGCGACAAAAACGCCGTTCCAACGTCGGGAAAACATGGAGAAACCTCTCTAACGGGGTGTGAAAACGCTCTGAATCCCCGTTATCGAAGATTCAGAGCGTTCGTCTTGAACAAAAGATCAAAGCGACGATCAATCACTCGACGACCTGATCCGCAACTTTCTCGAGATATTCCGCGTCGCCCTCTTCGACTTTCGGCGCCTTGTCGGCGTCGACGAGTTTCTTCCACAATCCGACGGGCGATTTCCCCGTAATCGTCTTAAAGAAAACGCAGCCCGCAAGATACGATCCGCGCGGATTCGGATGATGCGGTTTCTGGTCGCCCTCGTCGCTATGAAGATCGAGCTTGTCGCCGACCGTAAAGAACGCCTTGCCCACGGGCGCGAGCATGGAGTCGGTCGCCTTGCGGAGTTCCTCGTAACTCCCCTGCATGCCGACTTTAAGCTGCGCGAGCGTCGCTTCGTCCGGCGCGCTGTATCGCTTCGTCCACGCCGCGACGACTTCCGCTTTCCGCGCTTCGTCGTCGCCGTAGCCTTCAAACATCCCGTCGCAACGTCCCCACGTCTGATAGAAAATAACTTTCGTTTCAGGATTGTTCTCATGGATTAGATCGACGAGCTTCTTGCCGAATTCCATGAACTTCGCGTGGTTGTTGACCGCCGCCGCGCTCTGTTCCTGGAGAACGACGTAATCCCACTTTTCCGATTTAATAACCTCCGGGGTCGGCGCGGTCTTGAAGTCTTTCGGAAGTTCCCCTTTGAAATGACGTTCAAAACTCCACCCGCCGGGGAGACTGCGCGTCGTCTTCGTCGGAATCCCCGAGACGGTAAGCATATCGCCGACCGTCTTGTCGAGCGAGTTGAAGAAGGTGTAGCTGTTGCCGATGAAGAGAATCTTGAGTTCCTTCTCGCCGCTTTCTTGAGCGTCGGCTAGCGTCGGAAGGGCGAGAAGGAGACAGCCTAAAGCGGCGAAAATGGTAAAAGCGTTTCGCATTTTGACCTCGATTCGTAAAAAAGTCCATTGAACGTAGGCGACGAAGCAAATTAGCGCTTAATGCTGAGGTGAATCGCGAAGCCGCCGATCTCGTTCTCAATGTACGCGGCGATCATTTCGCCCTTGTCGTTGTTCTTGAAGAACCGAAATTTATATCCGCGACGTTCCATGTGATAAATCGCGCGCTTCATCGAATTGCACGCGATCGCGATGTGCCCGTGCGCGCCGAAGCTCGGCTTCTTCATCGCCTCGACGGCGGAACCGCCAAAGAACGAAATATCGATCTCGCGCGTTCCAAAGTTGAAAATCTTCGCAAACTCTTCGGCGGTCGACTTCGCCTCCTCGGCGGAATTGCAGTTAATCCCCACATGCCCCATCTGGAACCCGAGGAGCGCCTCGACCGCCCGCGCGGCCGCGCATGAAACGGCGTCCCAATCGCCCGCGGCGACGGCGGACGCCGGCGTCATAAAGCTGCCGCCAATCGCAAAAATCGCGGCGTTTTCCGCGTAAGGTTTCATATTGTCAAAATTCACGCCCCCCGTGGGAACGAAACGAACGTCGCTGAAAGGACCGCGAAGCGCTTTGATCGCCTCGAGTCCCCCGGAAAGACCGGCTGGAAAAAACTTCACGACGTTGAGTCCGAGAGAACGCGCGAGTTCTATTTCCGTCGCCGTCGTCGCCCCGGGAATGATCGGGACGTTCTTCTCTTGGCAGAATTGAACCGTTTTCGGACAAACGCCCGGCGCGACGATAAAATCCGCCCCAAGTTCAATCGCGGCGGCGGCTTCTTCCGGATTGTGAACCGTTCCGGCTCCGACCAACCCGTTCGGAAGCGCGGCGCGCGCCGCCTTGAGAGAGTCCAGCGCGGTCGCGTCGCGAAGCGTCACCTCGACGGCGTCGATTCCACCCTTCGACAGCGCCTGCGCAATCGGCGCGGCTTGGCTTGAATCATGGACGTTGACGAGCGGAAGAAGACCAATCTTTTCAATCGATTCCAAAACGTTTGAACTCATATCCTAATAATCCTCCATACGGTTGAAACGACGCGAACGTGGTCCGTCGCGACGCCCGACGTCATTTTTTTGCCAACGGCGCGATTCACGCAATTCTCGCGCCTCCGTCAATTATAAAGTCGTAAAAACAGGCGTCAAACGAAATGGAGAAAAACGAAGTTACAGTCGTCTGAAAGATCGGGGGAACTGGACAAAACGACGCGAAGACAATATACTGAGAGCGTCTCGAGGGGCGTTTTCGGCTTCGAGAACTTCTCGAGCGCTTTTCATCTTCCATAGCTTTTATCGCGGAGGCGCGTTCTGATGAAGGACATGACGTTCGCATTCGACGCCGAAGGTCGGCGCGAAGCTGTTTCCCGTTCTTTTCTAACGTTGTTCGCAGTTCTTACCGCGCTCGTCCTCTTAACGCCGACGACGGGGTGCAAGCCCAAAGAGTCGTCCGTCGAGTACGGCGGAGGACAAATCGCGACCGCTCAAGAAAGAAAAGAACAGTACGGCAAATTGGTCGAGCAAGTCGTTCTGGCGGCGGAAGCTCAGGAAAAATACCCTGATCAAACGTACCTTCGCGGGGCTCTTGGACGTCTTAACACTTGGCTTGCCGAAGAGCCGAAACCGGCGGACTTCTCGCCGGACCCGGAGTACGAAGAACAGTCTCAAGAGTTTGCCGAACTCGTCGCGACCGTTAAAAAGTGCGACGAGCTCTTTACGCTCTTTGCGGACGAATCCAAGTCGGTCGAAGAAAAAGACTGCGACGAACTCGAGACGACGGTAAAATCCTTTAAGGCCCAGATCGCGCCGCTCGTCTCGAAGACGTCCTCGGCGACGCTCGGCGCGTTCGAAGTGTTTGCCGACGATATTCTAGAAAAGTTGGCGTCCGCGCGAGAAATTCAATTCGCCGACCCGACGGAATCCTTCAAGACGCAAATTCGACAGCTCTCCTCGGCTCCTTCTTCCGCCTACTACAATTTCGCAACGCTCCGCGCCGGCCTCGAAGACTATGTTCGTCTCTTGAAAATCGACGGAAACGTCTTCCTGCCCCAAGACGCCGACTATCTTCGTTCGGTCGTCTGGCTGCGCGACGTTTTTAACTGGGCGAAAGGACCGAAACAGGACGATCTAACGGTCGTCAAGTCGCTCTTTGATTGGACCGTCAAGAATGTCGTTCTTGCAGAGCCTCTCCCCACGCCGATGGGACTCGTCTCGCAGTTGGAATGGCAGACGCTCCTTCTCGGACAGGGATCGCCGATGGATCGCGCGATTATCTTTATCGAGCTTCTCCGTCAGCATAAACTCGACGCGTTTGTCGTTCGTCCCGACGGAGAGCTTCGAAACGACTTTCCCATCGTCGTCGGCGTCTCCTGTGAAAACGAGGTTTATCTCTTCGACGTCGCGCTTGGACTTCCCTTTGCCGCCGCGAGCGACGTCGCGCTCGACGACAAGGCGGGACTCGTCGTCAACAAAGTCGCGACGCTCCGCGACGTCGCCGAAAACGACGCGATTCTGAGACGATTTGATCTCCCCGAACGCCCCTACGCGGCGACGTCCGAAGATTTCAAGCGCGTCCTCGCCTACGTCCCCTCCACGCCGTTCCAAGTCTCGTCGAGAATGATTCCTCTCGAACAGGGATTCAGCGGGAACGTCAATACGGTTCTCACGACGCCCTTTGACGTCCAACAGGAACGAATCGCGGGACTCGACGGAATTGTCGGCGTTAAACGTCTCCAAGAAGCGAACGCGCCGATTCTCGAACAGACGATCTTTCCGGCGGAGTCCGACTTCATAACGCGCGTCTTCATGACGCCGATGGAAACGACGAAATCTCTCGAGGTCGACGGCGGTTCCGAAAGCGGCAAGGCGGATGAAATCAACGACTATACGGGCGATTCCTCCGAACAATTCGCCGGAGTTTCGGGCAAACAGCAGACGCGTCTCACGCCTCTGTGGATCGGTAGAATTCTGTATCTTCGCGGCAACTTCGTCGACGAAGGAGCGGCGCGATGGCTTCTTCAAGGTCGCGTCTCCGAACGAATTCTCAAAAGTCAAGAGTCAAGCGTTCGCGCGCGCGTGGCGGATTTTCTCAAGGAATACACGGAATGGGCGAAAGAACAAGGGCAGACGCTAAGCGACGACGACCTTCGGAGGCTAGCGACTGAAACCGCCTTAACGCTCCAAGCGGAAATCGCGTCGAAGCGATTCATGAAAATTCTTACGAGTTACAACCTCGCGCTCCTCTCAGAAGAGACCGGCGCGGACGCGGCGGCGCTCGAACGTCTCAACGACGAATCGCTCCGTCCCGGTCGGCGCGCGGGCGTTCAGGATCGACTCGGCGAAGAATTCCGAAACGCCGCGAATTATCTCCGCGCTAGAATTCTTGAGAAACAAGCTTCCTGGGCGTCGGCGGCGGCGCGTTTGCGCGCGGGGTTCGATTTCGGTTCTAAGGTCCGCGCTAGATGGATCGCCGAACTCGCGGGGCTTGATCCCGAAGAAGTCGACGCGGCGAAGCCCGAAGTCGAAGAATCTGCAAACGCGACGTCCGAAACGGAAGAAACGCCTGAACAAGACGTGTCAGACGCGCAGGAGCCGGTCGTCGACGAGCCTGCGGCGGAAGCCCCCGCCCCGGCGGCGCAGGAACCGGCCGCTTCTAACGAAGAGGAGTCCGCCCCCGCCGCGATCAACGACGATTCCGCTGCGGAACCCGCCGATTCGGACGCTTCGACGCCGGACGTTCCCGCCGCGGAAGAAACGGCGCCGAACGCGTCTCCGAGCGATCCTTCGGAACCTTGAGCGACGATATCTTTTCGCGCTCGAAAAACGAACGCGTCGTCCTTGCGACTTCGCGAGGGCGACGCCATGAGAGTCGCCTTGAGGTTTGCCCCTAGGGCGACGTTTAGAAACGTGGACGATTATGATTTACACAAAAGAGAATTGGGGGCCGGTTCCCGCCGGCTGGACGCGAACGCATCTCCTCGGACTCGAGGATCTTACGGCGGAAGAAATTACCATTCTACTCGATCTGGCGCAGCGGTTCCGCGAAGACGTGTTGGAGTCGGAAGACAATCGCCGTAAGATCCCGCTGCTCACGGGCTTCGCGATCGTCAATCTTTTCTTTGAAAACTCGACGCGCACGCGCACGAGCTTTGGATTTGCCGGTCGCCGCCTCGGCGCCGACGTGACCGATTTTTCCGCGGGAACGAGCAGTCTTGCGAAAGGCGAAACGGTGGTCGACACGGCAAAGAATATTCAGGCGATGGGAATCGACGCGGTCGTCGTTCGTCACGTCTGCCCCGGCGTTCCGAAGCTCCTCGCCGACAATCTCAAGAACTGCGCCGTTGTCAACGCGGGCGACGGAACGCACGAACATCCGACTCAAGGGCTCCTCGACATGCTCACGATCCGACGGCGGTTCGGTTCCTTCAAAGGGCTCAAAGTCGCGCTGGTCGGCGACATTGCGCACAGTCGCGTCGCTCGTTCCAATATCTTCGCGCTTCTTA
>CAMZHY010000189.1 GCA_947307005.1 uncultured Planctomycetaceae bacterium | reverse complement strand
TAGCCAAAACGCGTCTTGCGCTCGGATTGTGAGCGAAGACGCGTTGCGAGATTGTTTGAAACGCCGGCGAATCAAACAAATTCCATGCGGCGATCTTTAAGTTGCGTCTGCAACCGCGCGATAATCGCGCTGTGCATCTGACTTACGCGGCTTTCGCTCAGGTCGAGCGCGGCGCCGACTTCTTTCATCGTCATTTCCTCGTAGTAATAGAGGATGATGATCATGCGTTCGTTGCGGTTCAAACCTCGCGTGACCATTCTGATCAAGTCGGACTTCTGAAGACGGCTCGTGGGGTCTTCGCTGTTTTCATCCTCGACGAGATCGAGTTCGCTCACGTCTTTCGACCCGTCCGTCTCGAACCATTTTTTATTCAAACTCACAAGATTGACCGCGTTCGCGTCGTTCATGACGCGCTCAAGCTCGTTTTTGTCCATCTTGAGATGTTCCGCGAGTTCTTCTTGCGTCGGAAGGCGTCCGAGCTTGTTCGAAAGCTCTTTGTTCGCCTCGGAAAGCTTTCTCGCGCGGGAACGCACGAGTCGCGGGACCCAGTCCGTGTTGCGGAGTTCGTCGAGCATCGCGCCTCGGATGCGGGGGACGCAGTAGGTTTCAAACTTGACGCCGCGAGCGGGATCGTAGGCGTCGATGGCGTCCATGAGTCCAAAGACGCCGGAAGAGGTCAGGTCGTCGACGTCGACTTCGTCGGGGAGTCGCGACCACACGCGTTCGGCATGATAACGCACGAGCGGAAGATACTGCTCAATGAGCGCGTTGCGCAGCGTTTGGTTAGAGCGATCGGCAATGAAGTCCTGCCACATACGGGCTACCGTTTCGGGTTCAGCCTGAGTCGCGATCATGTATTCCTCCTTGAAAAAAGGTCGAAGAGTCGACCTTGAGCCAACGTCCTGTTGTTCATCCTGACCGTTCGACGACGAAACACGTTTCGTCTAACGATGTTACGCGTCGTTTTTGTCGTAACAACCGTTTCAAAGGTCGTTACTCTTGTTATCGTCCCAGACGTTTGAAAGTTTAGGGTCTCGCCGAAAAAAATCGAAAGAAAGCTCTAGTTTTTCCGAAGAAACGCCGCATGGACGAAATTGGTGAGAAAACTTCGTCAATCTTTTCGCGAGCTTTAAAATAAAAGCGCCGATTTTCTCAAAAACGAGGAAAATCGGCGTGAAATCTCACAAGGACGGTGAAACGTTATTTTCGAACTGTTTGATTCTGTCGCAAGCCCGCGTTTTGGGTTTTCGCGGAAGGTTTAGAGGTTGTCGTTTTCTTTTCCTCAGCCGCTTTCTTCGCGTTGCGGCGAGCTTCTTCGGGAAGCGTGAGGATGGGATTCGATCGGTTAGGCCCAACGACGGAGGAGGGGGTCGAAATACGGACGCTTGCGTCTTCTCGACGCTGAGCGACGACGGGCGACGTTCCTTCGACGGGAGGCGCGTGCGTTTCCGATCGCGCCTGAGGCGCGGTTTGAGTCGACGCGTTTGATCCAGACTGATCGGCGAAGGTTTTAGGTTCCGCCGCGCCGACTTGATCGCAAGGCGCCGGAGTTGCAATTGCGTTCCTAGCGGCGTCTCTGAGCGCGGCCGCTTGAGCTTCTAGCTTTGCGTTTGTTCCCGCCGGGCGCAGGACGCGAATGAGAACGGGACGCCATTCGATATGCTCGACCTGCTCTTCTTTCCAAACGCCGAGACTGTTCTGAACTCGACGCGTTTCGACGATCCGCCTAGGTTCGACCCCTCGCGTATACGTGTATTCATAAAGCTTTCCATCCGTCCCGAAGATCGTGCCCGACTCCGTGAGGCGCTCCATGGCGTTTCCGACCGTTCCCTGGTAATCGTCGGCGGTCTCCGGAGGTTGCGACGCTTGTTCCGAGGTTACGGGGATGCGGTAGATTTCCGGCGTCTTATAGGGGAGGTACGGCTCGGAATAGGTCGTAACCTCGCTCGAAGTTCCCCAGAGGGCCGCGCCGCGACCAACGTCGTTGAGGCACGACCCGGACATATCGTTTCCTACGCCAAGCGCCGAGGCGGCGCATAGCGTCGTTGTGGAAATTCCAACGACGATAGTCGCTAAGCGACGGCGAGCGCCGATTCTCGAACGTTCGTTTGTCTTGCGATTGACTTCGAACCTTTCCATTCGCTTTCCTCTCAGAGTCGTTTCTGTTTCTTTCAGCCCGTCGTTTGATACAAAACAAACCGTATTTTATCTAAACATTCTATTTTACATAATAAGGTATACTCATAAATCTTGAAAATTCAATAGAAGGAAACATATTTTGTTTAATTAGAAAAATCGGAAAGATAAAAGACGTCGAAAAAAATGGTTATAACGATTGTTTAAAGACGTCGACGTCAACGAAAAGAAGCGCGTCGGAGACGCGCTTCTTTGACGGGAAAGTTCAAACGAGAGGAGTCAACGTCATTCGCTAGGAAGAACGTCGAGTTCAAGATCGAGAGCGTCGTCGGACGCTTTTTCCTGCTTGGGCGCGTTTTCCGCGTTCGTCTCAGGAGTCGCGTCTTCAATCTTTTCCGCCTCTTCTCGCTCTTCGGCTTCTCTAATTTCTTGCTCTTTAATTATTTCTTTCGGGGGTCTCAGATTAATCGGCGGCACGGTCGCGCCCTTATTCGACTGAACCTTCGGCTTAATGAAGGGATGATCTTTTACGAACTTCGTTCCGAAGTCGATCATTTGCCGGTGTCCAAACGCGATTCCGAGAATGAGAGCGATCCAGAAGAGCCACAGGAACGTCGCGGTCCACGAGAACCGAGAACGCGTGCTACGCCTGCCGCGCGTATGCCAAACCTCCGAGCAGAAGGGACACTTCATCTTAGAACGAGGAATTAACCGAACCCATTGACGACCGCATCTGGGACAGGCGTAAATGTACTTTTTCATGGGGAACCTTTACTGCGCTGCAATTAAATACGACGGTTTTTCGCCGAGCGTCAAAGGAGTTAGACGCAAACTCGCTCGGATAGTTCGCGTTCCTGCCGCAAAGGGCTTCCGGACCGCCTTGACGTTTTTCATTATTCGACGAAACACTCGTCCCTATTTTAATCAATATCTAGGGATTTAAACCGGGTTGCCAACTATTTTTTACGTTATTTTTTTCTGACGATCATGAATAATCAGACGCTTGCTCAAGGAGAAACCTTTCCGCATCGAGCGCCGCGCAGGCGCCGGAGCCGGCGGCGATTATTCCCTGACGATACCGAGAATCCGCGACGTCGCCCGCGACAAAAACGGCGGGGACGCTCGTGTTTGTCGCGAAAGGAACCGTTCTCTTAATGCAGCCGTTTTCGTCAAGCTCCAACGCGCCGTTGAGAAATTCCACGTTGGGACGACGACCAATCGCGACGAAGACGCCCGACGCTTCGCGTTCGATCGTCGGTTCGGCGGGCGTCGACGCGCTCGCGAGCCTTACGCCGGTCACGCCGTTTTCGTCGTCGCCGAGAATTTCCTCGACGCGACGATTCCAAAGAATCTCGATCTGCGGGTCGCGTAGCGCGCGCTCCGCAAGGATTTTCGAAGCGCGAAGTTCGTCGCGACGGTGGACAATCATGACCTTCGACGCGAAATTCGTTAGATACAACGCTTCTTCGACTGCGGAGTCGCCGCCGCCCACGACGACGATTGGACGATTCTGAAATCGCGGAAGCGCGCCGTCGCAGACCGCGCAGCCGCTCACGCCGTTATTTTTGAAGCGTTCCTCCGAGGGAAGTCCGAGCCAGCGCGCGGACGCGCCCGTCGCGACGACGACCGTTTCCGCAACCGTCTCGTCGCCGTTCGAGTCGCGCAGAACGAAGGGACGCGTCGCGAAGTCGACTTCGACGACGTCTTCCGAAACGACGCGCGTTCCGAAGTCCTCCGCCTGCGCGCGCATCAGTTCCATGAGCGCGGACCCGTAGACGCCGGGCTGTATCTCGTCTCGTTCAAAAACCTCGTCGGGAACGACGAGGAGACGATCGCTCGATACCGCCGATTGCATGTAGCCGCGAAGATTGCCGCGCGGAAATCCCGGATAGTTCTCGACGTAGCCCGTCGTTGTGAGTTGCCCCATCGGGAGCCGTCCAGCCTCTTGATTCTCCATTGAGAGCGCCCCTTCGAAAAGAAGCGGTTTAAGTCCCGCGCGCGCCGCGTAAATCGCCGCGCTCCATCCCGCCGGACCGCTTCCTATAACGACGATCTTTTCCGAAGTCTTTGACGTCATGCGATTTCTCTCCAATGAAACCCGAAATTTGCGCGGTCCGCCGCGCCGACGGGCAATCATGCGTGTTTTGTATCTGAGGACGTCCCGCCGCAGAGATCGAGCGGCGGGACGTCTTAACTTATTCTTCCAGGGGAACGCCTGAGCCTACATGCTCGGCGGCGTGAATTCGAGCGGAAGCCCGTCGTCTTCGAAATCGCCGCCGATCGTTGAAGACGCGGGACGATTAATCGTCGGAGGAAGTTCTTCGATTTGGGTCGGCTCGTCGAAATCGGAATTGGACGGATTGTAAGGACCAAGTTCGCCCGTCGCCGTTTGACGCGTCGGTTTCTGACCCACGCTCTCGTTCATATTATTAGGACGCGTGTATCCTCCGGAGTAACCTCCGTTAGGATCGTAACCTTTGCCCGTTGTAATCGAGGAGGCGAGCCGACCCGGCGCAAGATCGCAATTGGGCGCGCAGTCGACGTCGCACCCGACGCCGCATTCGGATCGCTGTGGAACGCCGCATTCGGAGATTCCACATTCCGACGACTGGAGAGACGCGGTTGTCTCCGAAGGATCGTACGGCGACGCGTCGTAGCGCTCGTAATCTTGGATTTCGCCGTAATCCGCGCCGACGGCTTCGTAGATCGGCTGTCCGACGCTCGCGAGACCGTCGTCATACTGATCGTAGCCGACGAAGGAGGCGGAGTAGGGCTGGAGCGCCCGCGCTTCGACGGGAACGACGTCGCATTCTTCCATCGCGTCTTCTTCTTGGAGGGAATTCCAGAGGGACGCGAGCGACCAGCGAACGCGTTCCTTGCGTTCCGAATTCCTTCGTCCGAACATACCGGCGAAGAGTCCTCGCTCGCCTTTCGTCGAAACCGTTGGAAGCAGATTCAGACCGTCGCCTCGACCGCGCGACAGGAGGGCGTTTTGAGCGCGAGCGCCGTCCAATTCGGCGACGGCTTTTTCGTACGCGGCGCGGGTCGTCGGCTCCATGTAGTCGACGTCGGCGGAAGGTTCGTAGAAGTTTCGTTCCCGAATTTTCGCGCCCGAAGGCGTCTGACGGTAGAGCGGCGAGGAGAGTCCGCCCGCGGGGGACAGGGACTGCATCCCGAACTTTTCATAGGGGGAACCGCCTTTGGAGGTCGTCTTGTCCCAAACGAGCGAGCTTGGACGGTGCGCGATTTTGTTGGAGAAGACCCTGGCGTCGTCGAGGATAGGGTACAGCTTTTTGCTGATTTCTTCCGCGTTCTTAACGATGTGTCGGAGGGACTTCGCCGTTTCCGGATCGGCGAGCGCGCCAAACGTGGAGTCCGGATCGTTGAGCCTTTCGTTGAGCGTCGCGGCGAGTTGCGAGATGTTGCCCGCCGTGTCGTGGAGACTGGATATCGTCGTTTTGATCTCGACGGAACTTTCGTTGAGCGCGGTCATCATCTGCGGCCCTTCTTCCGCAAGCGACGTTGTGAAGACCTGAACGTTGTCGAGGTTTTTATCGACAAGGTCGAAAGTGTGCTTGGCGCGATCCAAGGCGTCGCCGACTTTCTCGCCAATCTCATGAGCGTTGTTCATAAAGTCCTGAGCGCCGTTCGTAAGGTTGTTAATCTGTTTAAGGAGCGCCGGCGCTTCGGCAGTCGTCGTCCGAATATTGGAGAGGATTTCCTCGTCGGAGACGATTAGATTCAAATTGTTTGCAAGGTTGTTGACCGATTCAAGCGTTTCGGTGAGGTTTGAGAAGACGCCCTGAAGGCGTTCTTTTTTCTCTTCAAGTTCGACTTCGTCGCCAAGGATCGTGTTGATGTTCTGCATGAAGAGCGTGACGCCTTCGCTCGCCTTGTTGATATTCTGCAGCGCCTGCGCAAGATCTCCTTCGATATTGCTGACCGTGCCCATAAGATCCCCTGTGTTGCGACCGGGAATAACGTCTCCCGCGCCGATCTCAAAGACTTCTCCAACGTAATCGGGGTCGTCGACGAATTCGATGGACGCGTCGCCTAAGAGCGTGCGGTTAATCTTCGCGTACTCGTTGGAGTAGATTCTAATGCCGGGTTCGAGTTCGAAGGAGACGTGAACCTCGGAGCGTCCGACTTCGTCAACAAGCTCGACGGAATAAACGCGCCCGATCTTGATGCCGTTTTTAAGAACGAGCGAATTCTGACTGATCCCGCCGCCCTTCTGGAAAACGATCGTCATGCGCTGTCCGCCTTTGCCGCCGATGAAGAACCCTCGCTCCGCTCCAAAGAGAATCGTCATCAAAAAGACGCCGGCGATGACGCCGATGACCATCATTCCGATGAAAAATTCCTTTTTTCGATCCGACATTTCCGTGTCCTCCTGCGACCGTCAGAATCGGCCGCGAAATGTGAGCGTCGTCCTTGAACGCTAAGCGTCGCTTCGTACTATCGACCGAAGCGCGCCCTCTCCGGCTTGCGGAAACGCGGATCGACGACGTCCGCCGTCGAATCCCCGCGCAACGCGCCCGGAGGGGCTGTTACTGTTTCTTATCGACTCCGAAAAAGATAAGTTTAACGATTATGAGGAATTTTAGGATTTTTCTTCAAGAAAAGTTGTCGACTGCCCGAACTCGATCGCCCGCTTCGCCGCGAATAAACTGAGAAACGCGCGGGTCGCGGCAGTTCCATATCGCTTGCGCGTCGCCGTCGAAAATCATTTGGGGTTCGTCTGGCGAGAGCATTGAGTGCGGGTACAGCATCACGAGACGGTTCGCGACTTTAATCGCCGACTTCATATCGTGGGTAACGAGAACGCCCGCGACGCGGTGACGGTCGCGCGCGTTGATCATCAGTTCGTTGACGACGTC
>CAMZHY010000188.1 GCA_947307005.1 uncultured Planctomycetaceae bacterium | reverse complement strand
CGCTGGGTAAAAGCCGCGTCCGCTAAGTTTTCTTGAAAGCCAAATATGCCCGTCAAGAAGTCCGCGAACCGCGTCGCAGATTGGATCTTGCTTGTCGTCGCCCTCGACCAGAACGGTAAAGAACGCCGTAATGCTCCCGATATTTGTCCTTCCCGCCCGTTCAACCAATTTTGGGAGCATCGCAAAAACGCTCGGCGTATACCCACGAGAAGTCGGAGGTTCTCCTGCTGCAAGTCCGATTTCACGTTGCGCCATTGCAAATCGCGTCAAAGAATCCATAAGAAATAGGACGTTTTTCCCTTGATCGCGAAAATATTCGGCTATTGACATTGCCGCGTATGCTGCGCGAACCCGCATCATAGGAGGCTCGTTAGAGGTCGAAACAACGACGACGCTCTTTTGCCGCCCTTCCGTTCCCAATTCTCGCTCAAGAAAATCGTTGACCTCGCGCCCACGTTCGCCAATCAGCCCGACGACGACTACGTCGGCGTCGGTATAACGCGTCATCATTCCAAGTGTTACGCTCTTTCCGACACCAGAGCCCGCGAATATGCCAAGTCGTTGCCCCTGTCCGCAAGTTAATAATCCATCGATTGCTCGAACTCCTGTCGATAGAATTGTTTGGATGCTGGGTCGTGAAAACGGATCGGGCGCGTCGTTATCATAACGTGTTCGAGAAAGCAGAACGGGCGCAGGTCCTGAATCGATCGTTCGTCCAAAGGCGTCCAACACGCGACCAAGGAGTTCGTCTCCTACAGCCAACCAAGGAGTCGTCTTGTGGAGTTCAATTTTTGCCCCTCGACGGACGCCTCTAAGGTCGGAATAGGAGTAAAGCAAGGTAAGATTATCGCGAAATCCAATTACTTCGGCAAGCAATTCGTCGGAATCGTCGTGACGTTCAACGCGAGCAATCGAGCCTATTGGCGCGGGAAAGCCAACAGCTGAAATTGTCGTTCCCTCTGTTCTCACGACGCTACCTATAATTCTGGCGGGCGCGACGGTCTGAATCTGCTCAAGAATGTTGTTTAGGAAAATCGACGAATTCATGACTTATTGTTCCTAACGACGAGAATCGTCGGCGACGGCGGTTACTCCGATAGTTCGTCGACAATTCGTTCAAGCCTTGATTCAAGGCGTTCGTCAACAATTCCAAGGGACGTCTCTACAAGACATCCGCCAATGGTAATCTTTGGATCTGGAACAAGTTCTGATTTAGCAAGACTACCAGTTTCTTCCAAAATCGCCTTTATCGAATCGCCAAGATTGGCAACGTCGCGCGGATTCATACGAATTTTCAGCGTCGCGCAATTCATCGCTAAATCAAGCGCTTCACGCAAGAGGTCTAGAGGCGCTTCGCGTAAAAGAGTCGGTTCACGCATAATTGTTTGAAACGCAATTGCCGCGCTAATTTGGAGGATATTCTCCTCCCAATTTCGCAAAAGAGCTTGGCGAGTCCCTTTCATTTCGTCCAAAAGTTTGTGTATCGGTTCTGTCGCTATTTCACATGCTTCGCTTACCCGACGGGCAACTTCCTCCGCCATTTCTCTCTCAAACGCAGCTCTGGCCTTTTCGCTACCGTCGCGAAAACCTTCGGCGCGTCCCTCCTCAATTCCCTTTTCAAAACCTTTCCTGCGCGCTTCTTCGAAAGCGTTTTCTTCCATTTCCCGATAACGTCGCTCTAACTCGTTCGCGTCCTCCTCCATCTGTTTACGCGTCTCTTCCAACATAGAAGCGCGTTCCTCAAGCGATTGACGCTCTTGGTGCAAGACCTCGTTTGTTTTGGATTTAATTTGATCAATTTCAGAACGCGCCGACTCGACTATCCTCCGAGCCTCAGCGGTGATGAAATCAATCTCGCGTCGATTGTGAGAGTATGTTGAGAATTCTGGACAAAGGTCTTTGTTATCGTTAATCATCGTACGAGCGCTCAAAAAGAACGTCCTCTAAGCGTTTAAGCGACGGGGTGGCGCGCGACTTAACGCTAAAATGCGAAATTAACCTTCTCGTATTTACGGGAAACGTCTCCAATAACACTTCTCGGCTCGGAACTGGAAGTTTGGGAAGAACGGCGGCGAGGGTCGAGAGACGTTCGCTTTTGAGAAGCGTTGAAAGTCGTTCGGAAGCAATGGAATCGAGAGGGGAAGAAGAAGAGAACTTTGACTCTGACTGAAAACTTCCTGTTTCTAAGGGGCGCGCGCGAACATTATGACGCGCTTCCGCAATCAGCGCGTTTGTAAGATCAGCATCGAGCGAGTCGCAACCAACGGCGTCCAAAAAGTCTGATACGGCGCCTTCGATATCTTCCGGGGTAACAACATCAATTGTCTTGGCCTCCTCGGCAACAGCGCGCGCAATCCCAGAATCCAAAAGCGATAAGAGCTGTTCAGCGTCGTTTGGTTCGAGGACTGACAGAAAAAGAGCAACTTTACGCGCTCCAAGACGCGACTCGGCTCGGGATGTAGTCTCGTTCCTTCCGCTATTTTTACTCAAAAAATTCCACATATCGTTTTGACGTATTGAAAAACAACCTTGCGTCCCTCAAGCGTTCCTAACCCAATTCTGCAAGGTTGAAGCCGCGCGTTCCGGATACTTAGCGATAATATCAAGGACTTCGCGCCGCTTATCCAGAGACATATCGGAAGTATTCACGGACTCGTTTTGCACGACCGCCTGGCTTCGCGCACGATTGACGTCAGTCATGTCGCGATTTGCGGCCATCTTCTGAAGTTCGTTCTCGAGTTCGTCGTCGTATTCGTCAAATTCTGAGACAAATCCTTCAAGGTCTCCTTTTAAAGCGTCGTCTGCCTCTTTGGGATCAAAACGGCGCCTTTTATGAAAAACCTCCGCTTTCTCGGCGTTGTTTTCCTTATTGCGAGAAGGAATTGCTAGGGTTCGATCTGCTCGTTTTTTGTGGAAGCGGCGATTAATCCCCAAAAGGCAACAAAGACAAAGAATAGAAACTATCGCCCCCCCGCAAATATTCCGGTAAAAGGGATTGTGAACGCCAGATTCTAGGACTTTTCCAAGTAGCGTCGCTTTTTCAAAAATGTAGTGAAAATCAATGCTTTCGCCATCTCCCCCTTGCGCCAACGTTTCTGCTCCGGACGCGACTGTTTGAGATATCTCAGCAATCATATTGCTGCGATCCGTGGAGGACGCGGCGTTATTATCGCAGGAGATATCGTCGGAAGAATCGTCACTTACCCCTTCAAGTGACGCAGACGAACCATCGCCAGTATTTTCCACATAAGAAACGGAATATCCGGAGCGAGACGTCGCCAAAGTCTTCTCATGGGACGGGACGACATTATCGTCGCCGTCGGAAAAAACCGATACGACAAACCATCGCTCAAATTCTCGTTCATTCCAGCCTAATCGATCTCCAGTAGGACGGAACAAATCAATTGCAAAACGCTTTATCTCCGCAAGAACTTCAGCTTCTCGGTCGTTAGCGAAAGTCTCGGGGGTGTTTACGTCGCGAGAAGCAACATTCTGCAAATAGCTTTTCGGAACGGCGATATGCACCGCTATTGAACGAAGAACCGTCTCGTTAGGCGATTCTTCGACTGTTCCTTCGGCTTCGTCCAGCGACGCAAGAATGAACTGACCGACCTGTCGAGTCGCTACCATTTGCTTAAACGCGCAGTCGTCCTCGTTCTCGCGCCTAAGATTACACATAGATTCCGAAGAATGAAACAAATCGGCAACGAAGTCCATCGAGTTCTTTTCACGATCGACCTTCAGACCATCGCACAAAATGCGTTCATCGCTTAAAACAGGTGAAAAAATAGGATAGACGTTGCAAGGAGTAGCGCATTCAATCCAACGAAACCGCGTAACAGACTTCGATGCAACTTCGTCTGACGAACCTCTTTCCTCACTCTCCATCCGAATTTTTGTTCTCTGTTTTCTAATCCCATTCGCGTCAATTCTCGACTTAGTGGGATTGCCGAGCAATGCAAATCCATTGCTTGATTCCGATCCCCTCCTATCGACACTCTCATTTTGTCGTTTAGACCGCGGTTTATCCACCGACTCTTGAGACGGATACTCTATGTTTGAATCGTGTTGTTTTTCTATTTCCTCCGCAAGGTTGCCAAGAGTTTCAAATCGACCTTTGACTGGCGCGGAGATCAACCGAGAAGGTTCTATTGGATAAATATTCTCAGCTTGCGGCGCAATTTCCAGAAACGACGAAGGTAAAATAGGGGACTTGGAATCTTCGGAAATCTTTTCGTTTGATCGATCTCTTAAGGACTCGTCTCTGGAATAGATCACGTCGGCGACTACTGAAACACGAAGGTTCTTGATATCTCCAAACGCTTCTAAGAATTTATCGCGCCAATACTTTTCAATTCTTTCTTTTTCTGATGCAAGGACAACGTCGGCGCCTGATCCAACGGCGTTCTCAAGACCAAAATAGGACTTGCCTTCCCGGAGATCGATGATCGAAATATTCGCGACGTCGTCTATTCCAAGTTGATGCTTTGTCGCAACGGTGATTGCGGAAAGAACGTCCATGTCAAGTTCACGTCCCTCAGTACACGCAACCCCAACAGAGGCGGTTATGATATTTTTCGCCGTCAGACCGACTTGCTCGCGTCGCGAACGAACGCCCACCGTCGCGTATTCTATACCGCGCATTTGTTCAATCGTACGCTCAAGTTGCTGCGCGCAAGCGCTAAGTTCGCGAAACCGCGTCTTTGATTCAGATTCAAAAACGCTCATTTCTCGGATAGCGTCGGCACGTAATTCGCTTGGAGCCTTGGGATAGGCGCCGGCGCTTGCAAGAACTCTTTGAAATTCCCCTTTTTTATCAGCAGGCGCCGCAAGTTTACCGTCACGCCAAAAATATTCGTTTAACCCGGCTTCAGAGAGCGCTGCGCTCGCTTTCTTCTGATCCTCCAGTCCATAAACCCAACCATCATAGATATAGGTCGTACCGCTAGATCGCGTCAACTTGACATTGTAAAACGCCCAAACGCCTAAGGCTATCGACGCAAGTAGGAGGAACGCCGTTATTACGGGAACCTTGCCTGTTTTTTTGCCGCCGTCGTTGTTCATTCGTTTTCCTGCGAAATTAACAGATCTGTCGATTTTATCCGCGCCTCTGTCGGTAATTTCGCGTATATTTCATTGCCTAGGCTCCTTCCTCGGCAATGAAAAATCGATAACCGCAGAAACACGGTTTAATTGCAAACGCTCCTTCGTCTGCAATTAAAAGTCAGTTTGACAGAAGTTAAACCAACCTAGCGGATGGTAATGTAATTTATGGGCGACGGCAAGACCTCTTATCAGAAACGCGAATCCTGTGAAACGTCGCTAGAAAAGTCAAAGACAATAAGTTGATTTCCAGACGAATAATCAATAATTCCATTTATTCCGTTTAGAACGAAATATGCTACGAAGTTTATCACAAAACGCTGTAAGTTACCTATATTTTATATTTCATTTCTTTATTGCAGATTATAATACGAAAGGTTTGGCGGTCGCAACCTCTGCTTAGAGTCAAACATTCCTCGCTCCTGACAGGTCTTTGTATTGTGTTAAGAGGGGGCGACGGAAGAAATACAGACCTACGTCGCCGTTTATTTGTTTTAACCCCACGACAGGAGGATTTGGATAATGTCCGTTTCTACTATGCAAAACGCGTCGGCAGAACTTCAGGAACTCCGCAAGTTCGCCGAGGGGCTGACGCTTTCGAGCAAAGAACGCGCTCAACTTCAGCAGATTGTAGAGCGTTTAGAAATCCGAATCCGAAACAGAAATCTCACTCTTCACGTCATTAAAAACGCGCTTTCCGCGCTTAAGTTCGATTGTAAGCACATTCTCTTCGATCTTTACGCAACCCGTCGAGAACGCGATAACTACAAGCGCAAACTACAGGATTCTGGAAACGACGGCGCTATCTAACGAGAAATGGCTCGGCAATTCGAGATTAGACTAGAAAACGCATCGGAGATTCTCTAACGAAGGAGTTTCTGAAAGAAATTCTAAAAAAACTGTTGACGAATTAAACGCCTCGGGTATACTCTTGCCCAAAGGTCGTCTGGGCGTTCGCGTGTTAATTCCGCGTCGTTCGTTCAGTTCCTTCCTTTCGGGGGATTAGCTCAGTTGGGAGAGCGCATGGCTGGCAGCCATGAGGTCATCGGTTCGAACCCGTTATCCTCCATACTCGGGGTTAGATCTAGCATATCATGGTGTTTTGAGACGACCCTTTGGGGGATTAGCTCAGTTGGGAGAGCGCATGGCTGGCAGCCATGAGGTCATCGGTTCGAACCCGTTATCCTCCACTACTTTGAAGCCGACGTCGGTCGGCTTTTTTTATTTTCTGGTATATTTCTATGATTAGCCGTCAGTATTGAGAGTTGATTCCCAACTGTCTGGCAACTTCAAATCCGGCGACAGCAACGCTAACAGAAAGGTTTAACGACCTTATTTGCGGCCTGATTGGAATACGAAGCGTTCGGGCCTCGTCGTTCACAAATGTCTCTGGTAGACCGCAAGACTCCGAACCGAAAACTAAAACGTCGCCAAGTCGATAATCCACAGATGTGTAACTTCTCTTTCCTCTTTTACTAAAAAAGAAAAAACGGATATCTGAAACGGCGATCCCGTTTGAAACGGCAAGTCGCGACTGAAGCGTCGACCTATTCTGAACTCTCTCCCCCTCAAGCGTCTCCCAATAGTCAAGTCCAGCTCGTTTAAGTTTTCGATCGTCGATCTGAAAACCTAAAGGATCCACAAGCCAAAGCTTTGCGCCAATACCAAGACAAGTTCGTCCCACGGCGCCCGTGTTTGCCGCTATCTCCGGTTGGTATAAGACAATATTTAGAGGAAATGACTTAATGGGACTCGATTCAATCTCGTTCACAAGGTCAGACGTCATTGTAGAAAACGCTTAACTCAAACAAAACGATCAACGCCAAACAATAAGTCTGGCGTTGAATACGGCTAAGTACAGGAATACCTCTCAACGACGCTTTTTACGGTTATCAAATAAACGTCCTTCGTACTCCGATTTAGCGAGTTTTTGT
>CAMZHY010000187.1 GCA_947307005.1 uncultured Planctomycetaceae bacterium | reverse complement strand
AAAGCAGCTCGACTTACGAAGTCTACAACGTCGCGAAGGGCGCCAAGGATCCGAAGCCGTACGGCAAGGGAGGCGTTCTCTCGAAACTCGGAACGACCGTCTGGATTCTAAGCGACGACAAGAAGTACGTTTCCGTCTTCTCCAATCTCGATTCGGTCGACGTCAAGCTCGGCGATCGCGTTGTTCGGGGGCGAACCGAACTCGGACGCTGGAAGCGCGACTTTGACACGGCCGCGTTCCAACTCTACCGCGTCTACAGCCCCGAGCAGTATTTCCTAAACGAAGTCGGCTCCCCAAAACCGACTCCGCTCATTCCTCGGAACTAATCGGAATCTTTTCGCACCCGAAATCAAAGACGCGCGTCCTCGGCGAATGTTTCCTGTTTCGCCGAGGACGCGCTCTTTTATGACGTCCAACATACGCGATGTTTTCGGCAGACGCCGCCAATAAAAGGAAAAAACGCCCGTCGATTCGCGGCAAACTCTTTCTTCTCGGTCTTAACGTCGCCGCGCGCCTTTCGTCGTTCGGCGGTTCGACTATTCTCCAAGGCGCGCGACAATTCGTCCGCGCCTAAAAACTTTCGAGTTCTCTTTCAGTCAAAAGCTTCTCATGTTACAATACGTCAAACGCTTTTGACGACGTCAATTAATCGACGTTCGGTCAAATGAAAGAATAATCACTTCGTTCTTTACGGAATGCGTTATGACCTTTAATATTGAGAACTGCTCCCCCAGTTCAAAGTTGGACGATTATCGCAAGTTCTTTAAGCTGTGGCAAACGCTTACGCCTTGGAAAAAGAAAAAGTCGCTGATCGTCCAAACTCTCGACGGTTTGAGTCAATCTTATCGCCAAAAGTTCGATACACGAAGCCTAACGCTGACCGAAGAGTCGTCTCTTCTTCGGAAGCTCCTCTACTGTCTAGCGCATCCCAGAAAGGATCAGAATATCGATCCGAAGGACGTCCTTTCGGGAACGATCCAGTTCCTCGAGACGAACAAACCCGGCGGTTCCAATCCTCTCGAAGATTTGACGTTGGCAGACTCGCTTATTGCGGAGCTTAGCGAAAACCGAATCCAAGCGAAGAAGTATCTGGAACGACACTTCGGCGGGTTCGCCAAACAAGTGGCGAGGAAATGGAACGATAATTACGAGCGCTTTAGGCAATTTCAAGTTGAGATCTCTTCTGATTTAAACGACTGCGATTGGTGGCTCGACGCTTACTACGTTATGGTCGGATACGCCGCCGACAGACAGGGGCGCCCCCAAAAAGCGGCTCTCGACTCTTACGTCGGCAAAACGGGAATCGGTCCGTGGATTCAGACCGTCGTTCATTTCACGATCAAGAAGATAATAAAACCGCCGAAACACCCCTATATCGCCGAGTTCTTATCCGCCTTGTTCCCCCAAATGCTTGACGACGATAACGACGACAGTCAACCCGACTTCGAAGCCCCCCAAGTTTCTCCGATCCTCAACGCGGACTCCGAAGAATTTAAGGTAAAAATTAAAGATTTTTGGGCTGAGCTTTCGCGCCTTGAAAAAACCGTGTGCTGCTACTGGAATGAAAAGATCGCAAAGCATCTGGATGAACTATTGAAAAAACCTTCGGAGGCGGAAGACAATCCTTTCGACTTAATTTTTACGATTCGCGACAACGAAACTCGCGAAGCGTATAAAATTTGCGGGGACGGATTGACGGGCAAACCGTTCGTTCTCGAAGTCAAGAGGAAGCTAGAGGATTTTCTCAAGAAGTCCATAAGACCGGAAGAACATTCGCGTATTGACGTCATGGTTTACGGCGCTCTTTTTTATGAAACTGTGAATGAGCTGAGGAAGAAATATCCGGTCACAGAGGAGGATATCAAAGAAGATATCAAACGGAGATTCGGAGGAGATTCTCCTGAATAGTCCCCCCCCCCCCGCGTTTTTCATCTTTTTCAGCAATCGACGACCCGAGAGTTTAAAAATCTCGCCTTTGCAAAGGGCTTAATCATATGACCTCGCCTAGTAATCAGAATAATCAAGGAGACCAAACGCCGCGATTGCGGCTGACTCCTGAAGAAATGGACAAACTAACGGAAGACCTCGACGAATTCAGCCGTTTCGACGACGACCTCTTGACCGTCGACGAGCGCGCGAGCTTTCTCGCCAAACTGTACTCGGACGAAGATAAATGCGCGGAACTCTCCGATATGTTCGACGAAGGCTTCCTCAGTCTCCCCGAAGACGACGATCTTCAAGAATCTCCCGCTCCGGCGAAATCGGTCGTCGCTCAAGCGTCCTCCGTCGGTTTGCCCCCGCGTTGGAACGAGAACCCGCGCGTCCTGAGGCGGCTACTGGCGCTTTCGACGTCGGTCTGCATCCTCTGCGTTCTCGGCAGTCTCCTGTTGATTGGCAGGAATTCTACAGACGCCCCCGTAGATTCCCCCGCGCCCATAGCCCACGTCGTTAATCCTACCCCCGGTATCGCCGATCCAGGCGCGATTATCGGCGCTCCCGGCGAAGAAACCGGCGAGAACCTATTAGCTGACAATCGAAATCAGGGAAACAACACGCTGACCTTGAGTCTATCTCCCGGGGAATCAGGCTCACAGTCGCAAAATCTGAACGACACGGTATTCCGTCTTGACGACGTCATCGGGGAAATTGAACGTCTCAACGCAAATCGGGACGTTGCGTTAGCCGAAGCCCATAAAAAAGAGATAGACTCGATCGCAAAGAGTTTCGACTCGTCTTCCGACGACGGTAAATGGCGAAAAATCTCGAAACTGCTGCGCCTCGGCGCATTTCAGGAAGCCCGCGTCGCGTGGAATAGTTTGCCGATGCCGTTAAAAGACGGTTTTAACGGGAAAACATGCCAAGGGATCCTGTTCTATTTTGAAGAAAATCGCGACGAGGCGGAAAAAGCGCTTCGCGAAGCCCTCGAAATGAGACCGGACGATCCGATCGCAAAGGCTAATCTCGAAGTCGTCCTCGCGCCCGTCGAGAAAACCGACAAATCAGACGGCGACGAACTTTAGAAAGAAAGACGGTTCCGTTCAATCTCGCCCCAATCAAGAAGAGGTCAAACGTTTTCCTCAAACGGAAATTTTGAAGCGTTTAGGCGCGCTTGTTTAAACAAAATCAAAGGGAACGCGTCGACTTGTTTTGACAACTCGCCGCGCGCGACGTAAACGTCTCCCCTTGACGCGTTTCCCCTGACGCCCAGCGTATGCTTAGAGGTCGATTTTTTTGAAAAATCGACCTCTTTTTGTTTTTTAGTATCTTTTTTGAGACAAACGTCGCACTTTATAGACGGGTAAGGACGACGCCAAAAAGCGAACCTGAACAAACGCGTTTTTACCGCCGCGACTACGGTTTTAAACGCGCCGTTGTTTTGCCGAATTACATATTCTTCTAGGCGTCTTTCCTTGACAAAAAAGTCGCGCGCCTTTTGGGTCCAAACCGTCTTGAAGCTCATTTTTGAGATTTTTGAGATTTTATTTTCGAAAAATGGACCCAGCGAGAGACTGTAAGGGTAGCGCGTCGGCAAAGGAGTCGAATGAAATCCCGCCGAAGCGAAGAAACTGCGATGCAGCAGGGGGGAATCTGACGATTCAGACGCAAAGTTCAACGATATGAATACGAAACGCATCGTCGCGACGATAAACGTCGTTTAAACGTCCGAAAGGACTGGATTGACGCAATCTGAGACTACGAGTCTCGTTCTATTGGAAAGTTTTATAGGAGACGTTACTGTGTCAAGAAACGAAAAAACATTAACGTTGGCGGAGGTTCGCCAGAAGGAATTCTGGGGACATCCGGTGGGTCTTTGGGCGTTGTTCACCACTGAAATGTGGGAACGGTTCTGCTATTATGGCATGCGCGCCTTGCTTCTGTTGTACCTCATCTCAACCTTAACCGGTTCCAATCCCGGTTTCGGGTGGTCGGAGAAGGATGCGAACGAACTTTACGGGTTGTTTACCGGTCTCGTTTACCTCTTCCCCCTCCTTGGAGGTTACCTTGCGGACCGTTTTCTCGGTCAACATCGTTCCGTCGTGCTTGGCGGCGCGCTCATGGCCGTCGGAGAATTCTGTCTCTTTTACTCGGAATATTTCCGTCAGCACGCAATTACGACGATTACCTATGAAAACGCCCCCGCCGCTTTTTATTGTTTCATGCTGGGGCTGTTCCTGATTACCCTTGGGAACGGTTTTTTCAAGCCCTGCATCTCCGTTATGGTCGGCGAACTCTACGACAAACAGGATTCCCGTAGAGATTCGGCGTTCTACATCTTCTACATGGGCATCAACGTCGGCGCGTTTATCGCCCCGTTCGTCGCCGGTACGATTGGCGAAAAGTGCGGTTGGCATTGGGGATTTCTCACCGCGTGCCTCGGCATGTGCATCGGGCTGATCACTTACTCGCTCTTCCGTCCGAAGTATCTCGGCCCCATCGGGGTTAAAGCCAAGGGAGCGAAAACCACCGCTCAAACCGTCGAAAACGACGCGAAATCGAACGAAAAGGAGTCCGTCGCTCCGCCGTCCGCGCAACAGACCAAGGGGTCCCTCTCGCGAGTTGAGATCGACCGCATCGCCGTCATCCTAACTCTGACGGTCTTCTGCATCGCGTTTTGGTCCATCTTCGAACAAGCGGGCACGTCGCTTAACATCTTCGCGAACAAGGAAACGAACCGTCAGGTTCCCAACGTCGTCGGTCGTTTCGCGCCGGGGTTCCTCCCCAATCAAGCGGATCTCGACGCGAAGATTGCGAAAAGAGAACTCGACACGGATCTCTTTGAACTCAAAAACGCTACGGAAGCGTTGGAGGAGGAATCGCAGGACGTCAACGGTATCGACGACGTCTCGGAACACCTGCTCGCGATGACCGTCGATAAAAAATTCGACGATATTCGGGCGTTTTTGGAAGATCATTCTGAAAGGTTCGACAGCGAGAAGCTTGAATTCTACAAAGAAAAACTCGCCGACGTTCAGTTGAGTTACGAGACGGGCATGGCACTCAAAGATCACGCGGACGAAGCGCGACGAAAAGCCCAACTCGAAGAACTCGTTCTGGATATCGAGAATTTTGAGGAGGCGCTTCGCGCGGGAGAGACGGAATTCTCCGAAACGCTCGGCGAGATCGAAAGCAAGCTTCCGCAGAAAATCGAAGAAGCTAGGGCGAAAGACGCCGATTTCAACGAGAACGACGAAGACGATCTCCGCGAGAGCCTCCGCCTCGACGTTGTCGCGGCCCGACAAAAACGTTTCCTCGACGCCGAAAAGAATCGCGTCGATCCCAACACGGCGATTTACACGTTCCCGACGACCTGGTATCAGTCGGTGAACCCCCTCGCGGTCGTTCTCTTCGCGCCCCTCTTCGGGCTTCTCTGGACCTGGCTCCGCAAGCGTGGACTCGAACCTTCCACGCCCATGAAATTCGGCGTCGGTCTAATTATGCTTTCGCTGGCGTTCTTCTTCCTCATCCCCGGCGCGCTCCAAGCGGCGGCGACCAAAGGAAACGCCGCAGCCTACTGGCTCCTGGGAACTTATCTCCTCTGCACCTTCGGCGAACTGTGCCTTTCCCCCGTGGGACTCTCGATGGTTTCGCGGCTCGCGCCTGATCGCTACGCGTCGCTTCTTATGGGAGCTTGGTTCCTCTCTTCCGCCGTCGCGGGCTACCTTTCCGGAAAACTTGCGGCCGTCTTTGGTTCGAGCGGCGCCGGATCGACTCGCGTCGCCTTCTGCTTCGGCGCGGAGGGAGGAATGGCGGACTACTTCCTCATCATGGCTCTCGTTCCGCTCTGCGCGGGACTGCTCGTCTTCCTCTTCTCGTCTCGTCTGCGCAAGATGATGCACGAAGACGACGCTGCGGAGGAAGCGTGACTTCGCGCTGGTGAGAGGCGTTCGCGCGTCTTGATTCCGTCCAACGCGTAAGATGAATCCGTCCCCAAGGTTATCCTTGCGGGACGGCTCTCAATTTCAGACTCTAGTTTCACAATCTCTAGGACGAGTTTTCCCTTCCCACGCCGGAAAGAATCGTTTTCTTTCCTCACGGAATTGGCTTTTCGCTCTACAGCGGCAATCATTAAAGAGGAAAAGGGGCGTTTAAGGGGAAATCAAGCGAAATGAGACGGCGACGAACGAAAAAATCTAACGGTCGCGTGATCGCGACTTCGCGACAGACGGCGTTTGTCGCCGTTCCGGCGGGCGCGAAGACGTTTCAAATAACGTCCGCCTTGCTTCCTTTGGATTCAGGCAGTCTTGAATCGCATTTTTGAGATTCTTGAGATTTTATTTTCGGAAAATGGTCACAACAAGAGACTATATGGGTAGCGGCTCGCAAAGGAGCCGAAAAGAATTCCGCCGAAACGACGAAACGTCGTGCTTTCCGAGTTGCAACGCGGCGTTCCTTGAGGGATGGCCTAGTGGAAAAGCGGCGTCCTGTGGTCCCAAACCGCCTTTATCCTCTATCAAAGGAGAGAATCATGGCGACTATAAAATACAAAATGTGCGACGAGACTTTTTCGATTCAAGAGAACAGCGTTGACGTTTGCAACAACGGCGAGTCGCGGCGGACAATTTCAGAGTCGAATTCTTCCGCAAGCGCCAAATCCCCTGTCAACGTCCCGCTAAAGCGCGCGTTTTTTGCGATAGACGATGGAAACTGGGACGAAGCCGCCCGCTTCTGCGACGCGGCGCTTGAACTCGACCCCGAAAGCGGCGACGCCTACCTCGCCAAGCTTATGATCAAACTACGTCTAAAAAATCGCTCGGATCTCGGCGTCGTTTTGGAACCCCTCCATAAGATTGAGTCCTACCAAAAGGCGTATGCATTTGGCGGAAAAGAGTTGCGCAACGAGTTAGACAATTACGCGACGAGCTTCCAACGGCGCTGGACCGCCGATATTTTCAAGACCCTTGAAGATGAAAGATGGGACGATGCCAAGACCTTGACTCGAAAGGCTTTGATGCGAACGCCGGAAAACGGCGAATATTACCTCGCGCTCCTCATGGCAGAACTCCAAGTCCAGAAACGCGAAGACCTCGCAAAGCAGAAATTTCCGTTTGACGATCGGAAGAA
>CAMZHY010000186.1 GCA_947307005.1 uncultured Planctomycetaceae bacterium | reverse complement strand
GCCGCAAGCATATGCCTTTTAGCGAGCGCGAGAACCGCCGCCGGATCCGTTTCTTTGATTCGGGAGAGATTGGGAATCCGTTTGTTCACGGCGCAGGAAGCGAGATAGACGACGTCTTTTACCGCTTGATTGTCAATCATGTTTTCCAACGCCCTGTTTTGTCATAGGATATAGTCGATTGACCGAAGACGTTGCGGGAGCCTTTAACTGAACCGCGCCGACGCGCGTTACTTGCGCCGAAAGATTCTTTTGAGGAGCGGCGCGAGCCCGAGTTTTTTCGCCGTCGCTTTCACGCCCTGGACGGCGAGAAAACGCAAGAGTCGCAGAGGGTAGACGGCGTTCCAAAACCGCGCGTACAGTCGATAGCCGCGATTCGAAACGTCGAACGACTTGCCTTTGCGCTGGAAGGAGGTCAAGACGCCGATCACGGCGTCGTCCGGCACGATCTCCAAGGAGTACGTGTTGTCGCCGCGGATCAGATAACGGTCCTTCTCGACCTTGACGACGCGGTGCAGCACGTATCTTCCTCCGCGCTTGTAGAGCGCCGCGTCGTACTTTCGCAGACGGGCGACGGGAGTCCGAACGACGACCAAATCCCTGTTTTGCCGAAGCATCGGCTCCATGCTCCGGCCTTTGGTCTTGTAAGCGAGGACGCCGTCGCGGGCTAGTATTTCTTCAAAGGAGGTCATTCAACGAGCGCGTTGATTCCGCGCAGGACGTCGAGAGTTTCCTTGACGTCGGCGGCGATTGTTTCCCTCGGCGCGTCGTACTTTGCGCACATGGCGTCGACGATTTTTTCCTCGGTCGTTTCCTCTTTCAGACAGTCGACGATAAACGCGGCGGTTTCGTTGCTGCGCGCGACGCCGCTGAAGGCCTCGCCGCCGACGGGCACGAGGAACTGAACGTCGTCGATGGTTTGGGTGATAAAGTCGTCTTTCAATTTCATGGTCGCATCCTTATCGCGGGCGCGTCGCGTCCGCGTTCTAACGTTCTTTCGCGTCTATTGGGCGTTCATTCCTTCGTAGGCGACGATCGCCGCTTCCGGGTCCATATTGCAACCTAACTTATAAAACTCCGCCGCGCTCAGCAGGGTTTTCTCCAGTTCAAGAATTCGCTTCATCGTCGCGGGAATCTTCGACGCGAAACATTGACTCATTAGCGCGGGGAAAACTTCCGCTTTACTCATCGGCTCGATGTGGTTGACGACGTCGCGCGTCAGCCAAACGACGGCCTTCAGCGGCGCGGAAGCGTTGCGGCTCAGATGACTTTTGCCGTCCCACGGCGTGCCGTAGACCGCAACCCCGTCCTCTTTGATTCGCAAAAAAGGCTTGTCGTCGTTGACCGTCCAGACGCGGTCGCCGAAAGCTTTGCGCCACAAACTCGCGTGCGTGCTTTTGCCCGTTCCGCTCGGTGCGGTGAAAATATAAGCTCGACCGTCCATGCACAGCGCCGAACCGTGCGTTAGCAGCGCGTCGAATTTTACCAGTCCTTCCGCGAGGAGCGCGTGAATCGCGTTGTTTTCGAGGAAGGACTCGGGACGTCGATGCGGCGGCAGTCCGTTGGCGCGGTCCATTTGGTAAAAATCCGCCTGCGTTCTCGCTAGGTCGTCCGCCGTCGGTTCGACGGTAAAGAGCGGCTCTTTATCGCTTACGTAATCTTGGAGAAAGAGCCTGTTCGCTTCAAACCAACATCGGATTCTAACCGGCGTTTCGGCAAGTTCGACGACAAAATCCTCCACGCGTTCCCCCTACGATTGACGGTAAAGACGCCGACGGCGGCGTCGGGCCAAACTACCGACGGAAGACGAGAACCTATTCCGTCGTCCGACGGGCGACTGCTATCGCATGCCAAAACGGCGCGTCCGCGCCTTCATTTAAAGTTTAACGGGCGCGGCGCGACTGTCAACGCTTTTCTTTTCCATTGCTTGAAACGCCGCCGTTCTTTTTCATTTCCAGCGGCGAACGAGTCGCGTCGGGCGAAATCGAGGCGCGAGAAAGACGAAGTTTCCGAGAGATTCTTACGCAAAAAAAACGACCGCGTCGGACGTTTCCGTCTCGCGCGGTCGTTTTTTTTTGCGTTTTGCGATTCGACGAGGGCGCCGAATCGGAGGTTATTCGTCTTCGTTGAGACTGAATTCTTCGGAGCGGTCGCTATCGTCGTTCGACGAGACGTCGGGCGTTTCGCCGTCGAACGTTCCCGTCGCCGATTCGACGTCTCCGCCGTTGACGGCGTCGAATTCGTCGAGGTTGAATTCGCTCGATTCATCCTTCTTCTTGAACCAAGACGACCACATCGAGGGTTCTTTCTTCGCTTTGCGTTCGGCTTTTTCGCGCGCCTCTTCGCGTTTGACGACCGCCTCGACGTCGCGAATCCTCTTGAAGCTTGAGACCTTCGCGCCGGGAAGCGCGTCGATTGCGAGGGGACATTCCGTCGTCTGACCGGAGTCGCTCGTCGCATAGAGGAATTTTTTCGTTTTCGCCTGCGTGAGGAAGGAGACGACGTCGGGGTAAGTTCCGCCGAGTTCGACGATCGCGCGAACGACGTCGTCGACCTTATAGCTCACGCGGCGCTGTTCGTCGATTCCGTCTCCCGCCGCGTACTCTTTGACGACGATTCCGTCCTCGTCGGCGCGAATCGTGAGTCTCGGGTTCGCTTCGATTTCGACGGCGCCTTGGAGATAGATCGCGTCGGAGTTAAAGAGGACGATCTCGGGTCGAGAGCTTTCGGAAACGTGGACGTAAGGCGAGCCGCCGCAGTTGAGACAATGATAGCTGAACTGGTCCGCCATGTTTTCGCCCTGGATCATGTAATCGGTCGGATTGCGCGTCCAGAGCGCGCGAAACGCGCCGTATCGCGTTTCGATATTCTGCTCGCTGAGGAGCTTGCGGAGTTCCGAGTCGACGTCGAAGGACGTCTTCATGGAGACGCCGAGCGTCGCGAGCGCGGCGGGGCGATAGGTCGCGTTCGTTCGCGCGAACTCGGCGAGAATCTTCGCCGTTTTCTGACGATCCTGCCGGACGTTGAAGTACGCCGACGTGATCGCGGAATTAAAGCGCACGGCGTCGTTCGGCGAGTCTAATCCGCGCCTAATCGCGTCGAGAACTTTCGCGTTGCTCGAACCGATCGCTTCGAGCTGCAGCGACGCGAATTCAGACGATTCCGGCTCCAGAAGCTGCTGCGCGAGGCGATCGACGCGTTCGTTCAGCTCGTCCGCCGTCTCGTAGAACGAGATCGCGAGAACGACGTTCACGTAACGAATGACGTTGTCGCGATATTCCTCGGGCACTTCGAGATTGATTCGCGCCGCGCCCGCCTTCGCTTCCGCGACCTTCTTCTTGCCCGCGTAGCCCGGCTTCGTATAGCTGAACCGCTTGTTAATGACGTCTTCGATTCGCTGCGCGACGCCGGCGGAGCGTTCGTCTTCCTTGATTTCAAGCCAGATGGGGCGCGACCTCGCGACGACCGCGCCGCCGATGATTTTACCTTCTTTGTAAGCGATGGGGCTGTTGTTTTCGATGAGATTCGGATCGAGCGTAACGAAACCGTTCGCGACCCCGAGGACGTAGCCGCGGCGGATGATGTCCGCCGTCATGTATTGATACATTTCGGCGTCTTCGACGTAGCCGTTCTGAATGCTGGAAGCTTCGGAGCCGGGCGGGAGTTTAATCTTCGCGTCGAGTCGATCGCCTTTTCGGGCGCCGGGGGGCACGATGGTCTCTAGAAGAACGATCGCCGTGTTGAGAGACGCGATTTCAGATTTCGCCGTTCGCTTTTTTTCTATGTCGCGACTTAAATCGTTGAGAACGAGCTGCTGATACGAGGAAGGCGGCTCGTCGGCGCCGGTTCCGCGCAGACCTCGAACGAGCGTCGCGCTTTCGATTTTCGCAGCGTGAACGTTTGCGGGTCGCGCAAGGTCTTGCACGAGCCGTCCTTTGTTCATGAGCACCTTGCGCTGCTGCTCTTTATAAGGATCCTGCGGGACCTTTTTCGAGCAGCCGACCGCGAGGAGCGTCGCTAGAATCAATATTAAAGTCGTTACGGATCGCATCGCTCCGCCTATCGTTTTGCGTTGATCGTCTCAAAATACGAGCGCCGAGAGACGCTCGGGAGGAGGATAGGCGATTTTAAAAGTCGCGTCAATATTAATTCGCCGCGACGTCGCGGAGACGATTCACGCCGCTCTCGGCGTCGCTTGTTCTATTCAAAGCGTTTGGCCAATTTGAACAAAGCTCGGTTAAACGCGGTCAAACCGCCCAACGACGCGTCCCTGAGAAAGCCGCGGCAATATTCTGCTTTTGGGGGAGAGATACTAAGGGCGCCTCAGACCGCGCCTCTCCGCAGTCGCTTTGAAAGAATTCTGAACAGGGCGTCCGCGCCAACGAGCGCGGACCTAGAGGTTTCGCCTTAGCGCGCTTGAGCGTTATTACGCGCCATGAGGCGAATACCGTCCCCCGCGACGTCGCGGGGACTAGCGGTCGCGGAAGACGATGCGGCCGCGATCCATATCGTACGGGCTGATCTCGATGCGAACGTGATCGCCCGGCACGACGCGGATTTTGAATTTACGCATCTTGCCCGCGAGACGGCACAGAACCGTGTGTTCCATGTCGTCGATCTTGACGCGGAACGCTCCGCGCACTTCTTCCGTAACCGTTCCCTGAAGTTCGATCGCTTCTTCTTTTGTTTTCTGATCTCTGTCGTTCATGACCGTTGTCCTATGGCAAACCGTATGTAACCTGTCGTAGTCCGTAGCGTCGGCAGGGGCGCGGAACCATGCGCGCGAAAACTTGCCCGCCGACGTCCCCGTTCGAGACCGTCGCGACGATACCTGGCGCGACGCGTTTCTGAAAAAAAGACTTCCTGTCATTATAACGCGCTGCGCTAATTTTGACAAGAGGGCGAAAAGCGCCGCGTCCGGGGAGCGTCTCATATCGCGTGAAAACGCTTGGGCGGCGACGTCGCCTTGCGCGAACATAAAAAAAACCTCGTCGACGCTTATGCGACGACGAGGGGGCGTTCGTTGATTCAACGTTTAGACGTCGGCGTTATTACGCGACGAAATTCTCGGCGAGGAGGTCGTAATCCTCTTCGTCGAGTTCGTCGAAGAGTTCGTCGCCGAAATCGACGACGGCGGAGGACGCAGACGTCGTCTTAGCGCGGACGGTCGCGGAATAGACGCTCTTGTAGTTCACCCCGTCGCCGATCGCTTTGAGACGAAGATCGTAGCTAGTGTTCCGATCGAGTCCGGTAATCGTATAACTCGTGTTCGTCCCGACGTTGATGTTCGTCCACGTCGAACTGTCGGCGAGTTTATAGGAGAGGCTATACCGCTCCGCGTTGGGAACGGCGTCCCACGCGACGGTGATCGTCCTCCCCGTTATCCCCGCAATGGTCAGGACCGGCGCGTCGAGCGCGACCGGATTTGCTGCGGACTGATATTCGTAAGCGCCAAGGTCGACCGTTCCGCCGGAGATGCGAGCGTTCCCCGCAAGGTCGGCGCTCGTCTGCACATACTGGTTGTTACCCTTATTGAGCGCCTGCGAGTTTGCGGCGAGCGTATAATCGCCCGCCGCCGCGTTCGTAAAGAGCGGCTTCGACGCGTCGTAAACCAGATTGTTTGCGCCGCCGTCCCAGTCTGTGTAACTCGACAGCGTGTTGTACGCGTTCGCGACAGGGGTATAGGTGTGGGAGTAGTAAGTGTAGGGTTCGCTAAAGATTTCGTCGCTCGAATTTAGCGCGCTGTTGCCCGCGATAATCGAATTATACGCGGTGAAATCGACGTCGTAGTTTTCCGCGTCCAAATAGACGCCGCCTCCGTTACACGCCGTATTGCCAAAGATCGTGCAGTTGTAGAGCGTTGCGGATTCTCCTCCGAATACTAAACCGCCGCCTTGGGACCACCCCCATTCGACGGGGACGTCTTCTCGGGGGGCGGAAATGTTTCCAACGACGAGACAGTCGACAAGCGTTGTGTCGCCTTCAAGGGAGCACACGCCGCCGCCCCCTTTATCGTCGTTAGCGGCTATAGAAGAATTGTTCGTTATCGAGCATTTGATAAACGTCGTTTCCTCGGAACATGAACATACTCCGCCCCCTACGCATGCAGTATTGTTCGATATAGCGCAATTGATAAACGACATTACCGAATTGCCATATGAATACACTCCGCCGCCACAGCCCCGTTCGCCAGCGGAATTGTTCGATACGACGCAATCGGTTAGCGTTGTTTCACTGTAGTAAGAAGAAAACACTCCGCCGCCGCCGCCGTAACTTTCACTAGTGGAATTGTTCGTTATGACGCAATTGGTAAGCGTCGTTGTGACAGTCGTTTCGCCTTCGTCGTCATCCGCTCTGCCGCAAAATACTCCGCCGCCGCAATACTCCGCTTTATTATCGCGAATCACGCAATTATTGAGCGACAACGTCGCGCCGCGATTGAAGATAGCGCCGCCGCGACCGTCGAGGTCGGATAATTTCACACAGCCGTTGGCAAACGTTATCCCGTTGATTTCGACGTCGCCTTCGTCGAGATACAGAATTCTCGTCGCGTTCTGACCGCTGATCGTCAGCCCCGGCGCAGACTTCGTCGCGTTCCAGAGATTGGACGCGTCGATCGTCAGGGATTTACTGATCCCAATATCTCCGCGATCCAGATCGAGCGCGATCGTTCTTCCCTTAAGAGAATCGGCGAAGGTAACCGTCGCGCCGGAATCGGCGTAATTGATCGCTTCGCGGAGCGAAATCTTGCCGTCGTACGCGTCGACGACGTCTAGGTTCGTCGTGACGACCGTCGAGCGCGGTTCATCTTCGTCAGGTGAACGATATTCGTAAGCGCCAAGGTCGACTCTTCCGCCGACGATGCGAATGCAACCGGCTATGTCGTCAACCGTAGCGTATTGATTATTCCCTTTGTCAAGAGCCTGAGAGGCGCTCGCGAGCGTATAATCGCCAGCCGCCGCGTTCGTAAAGAGCGGTTTCGACGCGTTGTAGACCAAGTTGTTCGCCCCGTTTGTCCAGTCTGTGTAACTCGAAAGCGTGTTGTACGCGTTGACAACGACGTCGCCG
>CAMZHY010000185.1 GCA_947307005.1 uncultured Planctomycetaceae bacterium | reverse complement strand
GAGTCCGCGCGTCTCGACGGCGCGGCGCTCATGCGGCTCGAGCCCGACGCGCCGCCTCTTTCCGCGCCCGCGCTCGCGCTCCTCGACTCCTCGGGCGCGACCGCGTTGTTCCTTTTCCAGTCTCGCGACGTCGCGCGTCTTCGCGTCGCGCTTCATGAACTCGCCGAAGGGCGCGATCCCCGCGCAATCGAACGCAACGCGTCTTACGAGAACGCGCGGCGCTTCGAACGCTTCATGGAAACCGCGACGGCCAACGAACTCTATCGAACTTCTCTGGAGGTTCCGAAATCGGATCCCCCGCCGCGCATGATGACGAAAACGACGCGACTTCACGAGGTTTGGCGTTACGAAGGACTCTTTGCGCCCGTCAATCCTCTGGCGCTTTCGTCGCGGCGCCGCGATTCCTCCGATTTGGACGCCGCGTGGGAGACCGTCGAGCCGCAGAACGACCGCGGCGCCGCTTTTCCCGAAGACTTGCTGATCGTTCCGTGCGACGGAAACGCGATCGCGGTTTTTTCGTCGCGCGGAAAGCTGCTTTTGAAGACGACCCCCGCCGCCGCCGCGGGAGAGCCGATAACCTTCGCGCGCGCGGTGGAATTCGGGCATGGGCGGCGTTATTTCGTCGCGTCCGCGCCCGGCGCGTCGTCGAAACTTCATCGATTTGACGAACGTTTCAACGACCTCGGTTCCCTCGAAATCGGGACGACGGACGCGCGGCGCGTCGGCGACGCGCGGCTCGCCGACGTCGACGGCGACGGGATTCCCGAGTTGTTCTTCGGAGTCGTATCCGCGCCGGACGCGAGCTTTTCCGCGCAAAACGGCGTCTACGCGGTCGATATGGAGACGCGGCGCGTTCTCTGGAAGGACGAAACCGTCCTCGCGCCGACGCAAATCGCGATCGGCGAACGCCGCGACGGAGACTCCCATTCCGCGACGCTGTGGACGCTCGACTTTACGAAGGTCGCGCAAGGCGCGGTCGGCGCGTACGACGCGCGCTCCGGAGAACCCCGCGACGCGATCCGCGTCAAGAAAGGGGAGACGTTGCGGCAGATCGCGACGTCGAGTCGCGTCGCCGACGACGAAGCGAGGCTTGTCGCAATTTGCGTCGACGAAGCCGCGGAAGCGACGTATTTCGTCGGGTACGATGCGGAGGGAAACGAGCTCTGGCGCAACGTGATTCCTTCGTCGAAAGACGAACTCGTCGAGCGCGTTAAATCCGGCGACGTCGACGGCGACGGGCGCGACGAGTGGATCTTGATTTCGGGCAACGGGACGATTCGGTTCTTCAGTTCCGCCGGGGTCGAGACGGACGTTTTTCAATACGGCGCGACGATTACGGGCGCGTGTCTTGCGCGTTGGGGCGGATTTTCGTATCTTATTGTCACGGAGTTGGGGCGAACGTCGGCGTGGCGGATCGATCGAAACAGGCGATAATATAGAACGGCGTTGATTCAAGGAAGATAGCGTTCATGACGAGTCGGGTGAAACCAAGACTAATTGGGCTTCTAGCGATCGCGCTGGCGTGGGCGATCGCGTCGGGAGCGTCGCGCGCCCAGACGGAGATTCCCCGTCAATCGGACGCCGCGTTCCCGTCGGAACCGGGCGAACCGGATCGTGTCGCGACGCGGTTTGCGCTCATGCGCAACGGGGTCGTTTGGGAGGGCGAGATCGTCGATCAAGGGGATTCGTATACGATCAAACTCCCCGGCGGCGGGGCGCTTAGCGCGTCGAAACTCGACGCCGTGTTCGTCGGCGATTCTCGCGAGGACGTCTTTGCCTTCAAGGTCAAAGAGACTCGATTGGAGGACGTCAACGAGGTCTTAAAACTCGCCGACTGGGCGGATCGTCGTCAACTCGGCGGAGCGGCGATTAAACTCCTGACGACGCTTCTGGAGCGGTCGGTCGACGACGCGGAACGCCGCGCGCTTCAGAAGAAAATCGACGAGCTGACGACGGCGGAAAAATTTCGCGCCAACGCGGCGCGCTCCGTCGCCGCGCTCGAAGAGCGACGTCGCGAGGCGTCCGGCGCCGCGACGAACTTTTCCGCGTCGAAAAACGTCAAATCCCAAGAGGACGCCGAACTCGACGCTTGGGGCCGGACGCTCCCCGCCGGCGTCCTTGAACTCTTCGGACGCAAGGCGCTTCCCGCGCTCCAGAAGCGGTGCGCGACGTCCGGATGCCACGCGCCCGGAACCCTTGGAACGCGCTATTCCGCGCGCCCTAAGGCGATCGGTCCCGCGCAGCGTCTCGCGCTCCTCTATACGCTACGCGAGACGATCGCTTACGTTGATTTTGAGAATGTCGAAGCGAGTCCCATTTTGAACCATCCAACCGTGACCGACGTTCGCGGGGAACGCGTCTATCCGTTTGGGACGGATCGATATTCGGCTCGAGACTGCGCCAACTTCGTCGAATGGCTCGAAACGGCGAATCATGACCCGACCCTCGCCGCCGCCGCGAAGGAATACCGCGCGCGACGCGACTCTGAGCCGACGCTGCGTCCCGGCGCCGCGTCGCGTTACGACGTCCTCGACGCGACTCGAAACGAGAGCGGCGTTTCGTCCGGTTCGGTCGGGTCCGAAAATCAAGGATTCGCCGAGTTGTTCGACGAATCCCCGAACGCTTCGCGCGCCGCCGCGAATCGGGACTTAAGCGTCGCGCCCGTCGATCCTTCCGCTCCGATTTTTCAGCAGGGACGTCCTCGCGATTCCGAACGCTTCGCCCCGTCCCCCTTCGACGACGTCAATTCGACCGAATCGGTCCTCAGCCGCGTCGGAATGGCGTCCCGTAAAACGTATCGCGACGAATACGACCCCGCGATTTTTAACGACCGCTTTCACGCGTCGGAGCCGCGCGACGTCGCGCCGACCGATCAGACGAATCCGGCGGGGCCGACGAACCCGTCCGCCGTTCTCGATATCACGGCGAACGACGTTCCCGCCGACGAATAACGCCCCTTCGAACCCTCCATTCCGATAAGACCGCGCGATCGAACGATTGCGCGCCGCCTCAACGACGAGGAGCCTGTTATGCGCTTTTCCCCCGAGTCTTTCAAGAAGTTTAATCTTCGCGTTCTATGCCGACGCGCGCTTTGCGTCGCGCTCGCGGTCCTCGCGTTTGCGTCCGGCGTCGCGACGGCGCAGCCCGGTCCGATCGGTCCGATCGGACCTCCTAGACCGCGACCGGGGCGCGGCGAAATGAAACGCGTTCCGTCGGAACGGTATTACGCGGGCGCCGCGTACATTGAAGCGGGGCAGTTCTCAAACGCGATTCGATTCTACAACGCCGAAATTAAAGACGCGGTGAAAATCGGACCGAGCCTTTGGATCGACTCGATCTGTTACTACGCGATGCTTGGCGAAACGTATTATCAGGCGGGCGATTTCGACTCCGCGCTCAAGAACTTCAACGCCGGGCTGACGATCGCCATGGCGTTTCCAAACTGGATGGCGAAGGTTACTTACGTCGAAGGCGTCGCCGGTCGCGAGAAGGGCGCGACGCCCTGGGGCGTTTCGCGTCGGACCGCGCCTCTGGGCGTCTTTCCTTCCAAAGCGACGATCATTATCGGCGAAGGAGAGTCGAAGGCGTCGCGTCAACTTGGAATCGTTCCGGAACAGCGCGCTTTGCCGATCGATCCGATCGAAATTTTACGCTGCATTGCGCTTTCGATTCGTCGTCGTATCGATATTATCGGCCCTCTCGCGCCCTTCGACCCGATGAGCGCCGAAATCCTCGAAACCTTCCGGACGCGCGCCGTCGCGCCGAACCACTGGTCGATCGTTTTTCTTGACGTTATTTGGGGGTTGGCGCTCGAGGAAAGCGACAAAACGGAAGCCGCGGTCAAGGCGTTCAACGGCGCCCTGCTCGCGATGGGGCGATACGACCACAATCTCACGGGAGACGCCCTTCTCGAACTTGGCCACATCTTTTTGAAGTCCGACAAGGTTCGCGAGGCGGCGCAATGCTATTACGAGGCGGCGCACTGCGCGTGGCATTTTGGCGATCGGCTGCTCCTTGAAGAGGCGTTGCGCCGGTATTCCAACTGCTCTAAGGCGCTGCGCGGCGGCGCCGCCGATCCGGCGCTCGTCGGCGCATATCGTTGGTCGAAGACTCAGCGCGGCAGCGTTTTGCTCCAGACGTCGCTCGCGCTCGAACTCCTCGAGGACATGATCTATTCCGGCAGGATTCCGCAGGCGAAGAGCGGTCTGAACGCGCTGCAGGCGTCGCTTCCCGTTGAAGTGCGGAACACGATTCACGCGGACCGTTGGAATTATCTCCACGCGCTGCTCCTCTACGCGACGGGCGAAACGAGCAGGGGCGACGAGGCTCTTGCGCTTGTCGTCGAAGGCGCGAAGGTTCGCTCGACTTGGGCGCGACAACTCGGAAAACTCGACGGTATCGTTCAGCGAGGACTGAACAACGTGATCACGCCCCGCAACGCCGCCGATCTCTACGAATATTTGCTCCGCGAACCGACGGTCGTCGACTGGGCCGTCAATCCGACGGAGTCGCTTTCGATTCAGATGATCGCGCCGATCGCGTCCTACGAGCGACAGTTTCAGCTTCTGATCGACCGCGATTTGAAAGACAAAGCGTTCGAAGTTTCCGAACGCATTCGTCGCGAACGCTTTTTCTCGACCCAGACCTACGGCGGGCGCCTCGTTTCGCTGCGTTATATCATGACGGCGGACGAGTTGCTCACGACGCCGTCGCTCCGCGCCGCGCGCGAAAGTCTTAACGCCGCCTACCCGAATTTCGAAGAAACGATGAACGCGGTCGCCGCCGTGATGGAGAACCTAAACGCAATTCCTACGGTTCCCGCCAATCGCGACGAAGCCAACAGCCAAGAGACGCTCTTCGCCGAGCTGGCGAAAATTTCCGACGCCCAAGAGGCGACGCTACATTTCATCGCGGCGGGACGCGTCCGCATCCCGTACGTCTTCCCCCCGGTTTACTCGGTCGACGAGGTGCCCGCCGACACGGCGGTGTTGTCGTTTATCGAGGCGGGAGGAGATATTTACGGCTTCATGATCGGCAAGGAGAACCTTGACGCATGGCGCGTCGGTTCGAGCGATAAGGTCGCCGCCGCCGTCTCGACGTTCCTTAAGACGATTGGCAACGCCGATGGGTCGCGGTACGTCGAGGTCGATCAGCTTAACGACGAACTCTGGAAGGCGCAGGGCGCGAAACTCCGCGAAATTTTGCTCGGCGCCTCCGACGTCGAAGCGGACCGTTTCAACATTGTGTTCTCCAAACTCGTCGTGACGCCCGATTCGTCGATTTGGTACCTTCCCTTCGAAGCGCTGTGTCTTCCCAAAATGGCGTCCGCCGTCGACGAAGATGAAAACGACGGGGACGAGAACGCGTCCGAAGACGCTAATTCCGTCGACTCCGACGGGGAAGCGGCCGATTCCGAACAGGAAGAAGAGACGACGGACGACGATAAAAAGGCGGCGGAAAAGAAGGCGCGCGAAGATCAGTACGACGACCTCGACGTCGGGTATTACGACGAAGAAGAGGAGAACGCCGACGTTCCCGACGTCGCCGATATTCTCGACGACGAAGACAAGAACGACGACGTCGACGGCGAAGCGTCCGGCGCCAAATCGAAAACCGACCCCGTCGCCGCCGCCGAAGGCGACGCGGAGGAATCCGACAAGTCGGAGGACGAATCGACCGCCGAGGCGCCGAAGAAGCGCATGAGTCGCAACGCTCGCGAAAAAGCGGCCCTTAAAGAGTACGAGGATTCCCTCATTCCGATGATCGCCGCGCAAGACTTTACGATTCGCTATTCCGCGACGGTCTCCCTTGCGCTTCCCAACGCGATTGGGCGCAACGCGTTCGTCGACACGACGCTTATCGCCGGGGCGACGTACCCGAGAGAGCCGTCCGAACGCGTCGAGGCCGCCGTCGAACGCTTCTCAAACGCGATTTCCAAGACGGAAGCGACGACCGCCGAACGCATGCGCGCGATTCCCGGCTCGCTCTACGCCGCGCGTCTGCGACGTTTGGTCGTGTGGGAAGAAGTCGTCGCGGACAGGTGGAACTGGGCTCCCGTCGTTCTCGGGAACAAACCGCGACCGGGCAACTCCGTCTCCGCGTGGGTCGAATCTCCGTGGGGCGCGCCGAGGCTGATCGTTATGCCAGCGCTTCGCACGCCCGCCGAGAACTCGCTCAAAAACGGCGGACGCGGCGCGGAACTTGCGCTGGCGGTCCTCGCAATGCAGGCGAGCGGAGCGGACACGATGCTGCTGAGTCGCTGGCGAACGGGCGGTCGTTCGGCGTACGATCTTTCCCAAGATTTCATTAAGAACTACGAGAAGGAACCCGCCGCCGACGCGTGGAAACACGCCGCGACGTCGCTCATGACGCGCGACGTCGTCGTCGACGAAGAGCCGCGCCTTAAGAAACTTGGTCGTTCCGACGAAATTCCTCAGTATGCCGCGCCTTTCTGGTGGGCGGGCTACATGCTGATCGATTCCGGCGAAGCGGTCGAAGAGGATCGCCTCGAAGAGTTTGACGAGGACGCCGTAAAGAAGGGCGAAGAAGAGAACGCGCTTCTCAATAATGACAAGGATGGCGAGAAGAAGACCGACGAATCCGGAGACGAACTGGACGGTATTCTCGATCCTTCGGACGAGGGAGACGAGGGCGATCGCGCCGTGTTCGTCGAGCCGAAGAAATCGGACGACGACGCGCCTTTCGCGTCCGGTCCTAAGTCGATCACCGACGAGGAACTCGCCGCGCAGGACGAAGAGGGAGACGACTTCTTCGCTATCGACGCGCCTGACGCCGTCGACGCGCCCGATTCCAACGACGACGATTCCAACGACGACGGTTCCAACGACGACGACGCGACGATCGAGGAATCGAAGTCTGAATCGAAGTCTGAATCGAAGTCTGAATCGAAGTCTGAATCGAACGCGTCGCAAAAGTCCGAGCCCAAAACGGCGCCAAAATCAGAATCGGCTCCAAAGAAGGACGCGTCCGACGAGTCCAAGAAGGACGACAAGCCCGAAACGAAAGATTCCGGCAAGAGTTCCGGTCGTCTTTCTCTTAAAGGAAAGGGCGGAAAGTAGCCG
>CAMZHY010000184.1 GCA_947307005.1 uncultured Planctomycetaceae bacterium | reverse complement strand
TCTATTGAAGTGAAAAGGGTCGGTTAGACCGCGGTTTCAGGTTATTGAATCTCGACGTGAAAACGATCGCGAAGTCGCTCGATCGTCTCCTGAGCGCGGTCTTCGCGATTGAGTTTACGCCACTGAGCGACGAGCGCCTTGAGCGCCGCGACGCGTTCCGTTCGCGCCGCCGGATAGAGCAAATCGACGTGCAGGTACGCGAGAACCGCCTCGTGAGGACGGTTCGCGTCCGCGAAAACGTCGCCGAGCGCGTTGTAAATTCGCGCCTGACGCAGCGTCGCGTCGTTAGGCGTGACTTCGAGCAGTTCGTTGAGGAGTTTGACCGCCTCGTCGACCTCGCCCTGACGCGCCAGAACTCTCGCGAGTCCCGCCTTCGCTTCCGCCGATTCGACGGCAAACTCGGTTTGTTCGGAGACCTCGCTAAAGAGTTCCTTCGCGGCGTCGAGTTCCGACGAATCGAACGCGACCTTCGCCAGCCCGAGTTTTCCGCGCGCTTGAATTTCCTCCGACGCGGCGTCTTCAAGGGGCGCGTAAGCTTCGCGAGCGCGCTTGAGAAGACTCTGTTTCGCGTCCTTTTTTGACTGACGTTCGCTCATCGCGAAGAAGGCGGCGCCGAGCGCCTGCATGGCTTCGTAATAGCGGTAGCTGTCGGGATGCTCTTTGACGAATTTCGTCATCGCGGTTCCGCCCTCGTTAAAGGACGTCGACGCGCCGACAAGCGCGAGCTGGAGCAGCGCGTTGGCGCGGTACCAGTCGTATTCGGCGGCGATTAACGGATACTTTTCACGGTTCAAATCGTCCGCGCCGATATCGTCGAGTTTTTCCAAAGCCTCTTCCCAAGCGCCGACTTCCGTCTCGACGCGAGCCGCCGCAAGACCGAGCGGCGCGTTTTGAAACTGGAGCCATAAGACGCGTTCCGCGGGAATCGGGTTCGTCTCGGGCGCGTTTTTCCCCTTCGCGTCGAGCGAAACGCCGTCGGGAGAAACCTCCGTAATCGTCCCCTCGGCGGACCGTTCCTCGAACGCGCCCGTCTCCGTTTTGATCAAATATCGAACGACGTCGTCCGCGCCGGACGCTTCGACGACAAAGAACAAAATCGCAACGCTCGCGCACACCGCGACGGAACGCTTGACAATCTCGGCGTAACGAACGCCGGAAACGACGCGACGCGTCATCATGGCTTCTCCTCCTCGACCGCTCGTTTCGCGCCGGATTCTTTCAATCCGACGGGAGACGCGACCCCGCGCAACTTCTGGAAGCCGCGGTACGCGGCGTCGAAATATTTGACCGTCTCGGGACCGTTAAATCCGGAATGCGTTTGATACAGGCGTCTTACGTCGTCCTCGGCGGCCTGCGCCTGTTTCTTTCTCTCTTCGGGATCCTTAACGCTCTCGACGTACTTGTAGCGCGTCCGCGCCTTCGCTTTGCACGCGTCGTAGTAAAGCGATTTATAGAGTTCGTTTTTATCGACGGACGGCGCGAGTCGGCGGACGATTCCGTTCCAGCCCCAGACGAGATATTTTCCCGGCGTCGTCGGCGCGTCGCCCGCGATCGACTTCGTATAATACGACGGGTCGATTCTCCCCCACGCTTCGAGGAGCGTCGCCGCTTCCCACTGCGCGTCGACGTTGTTCGGCGACTTCGTGAGAATCGAGATCAAATTCTTGTACGCCGTCTGATATTTTCCCTCGTAACGAAGTATCTCGCAAACCTTTAAGAGCGTCGCGGTCGCGGCGTCTCCCGACGGCGCGTAATCGGGGTTCGCTTTGATGTTTTCAATCAATTTGCGGCACAGTTCGCGCGCCTTCGCAAAGTAGGGCGCGGATTCCGCCGTCGGCGCCCCGTTTTTATCGAGCAGACCCTTCCCTATCGTAAGATACGACTCGGCGATCCACCGCAGCGACGCGTAGCTGTTCCCCTCGTCGCGGTCCGCGACGCTGTTGAGGAACGTCTCGAACCCCTTCGTCGCGGCCTCAAGCTCGGCGCGTTTCGACGCGTCGCCCGCGTCCGCCTGTTTCTTAAGCGCGTCGAGACGCTCTTCAAAGCGCTTGCCCAACGAAAGATAAACGCGCGTCAGCTTCGCGGCGGAATCGGACGCGTCGTCGGACTCCGCGACAAGCGCGTCGAGGCGCGTCATGAGGTCGCGCGCTTCGTCGATGCGCGCCGCGTCGCTCGCGACGAGACGGAGTTCCAACGCGAGGACGGATATCTGGAAATTATCGTCGACAAAGGCGGGAACGGAGGCGGACTCTTCCGGATGATCGACGCGCTCAACGACGGCGAGCGCGCCGACGCGCGGATGCTTCAGCCATTTCTCGGCGTTCGCGTTATCTCCCTGCTGCGCGTAGGCTTGCGCGAGAAGATAGGCGGAGTAGATCGCGGTCGCGTCGTCGTCGGAAACGCCCTCGTTAGACGAAATTTTGCGTTCTAGTCCGTCGTAAAGGGATTTTCGCGCGAGTTCAAGAAGCGCGTCCTGATCGACCGACGATTCTTCCGCCCCGTCGTCCGCGATCGACGCGGACCCCGCGGCGTTGCGACGCGTCCATTCGGTCCAAAGAGCGCGCCCGAGTTTGAGTTCGGCGGACGCGCGGCGCGGGGAATCTTCCGGAATCTTCGCGAGCGCGGCGACCGCTCCCTGAACGTCTCCTTCCGCGGCGGCCGCTTCAAGGCGCGCGAGGATCGACTCTTGAGCGATCGGCGACGAATCGTCGTCGCCCCACTTTTCGTTCGCGAACGCGACGTAATCCTGAACGCGCGCGTCGAGCGCCTCGGTTTCGGGATCGCCGGACGTTTTCGCCTTCGCAAGCAGCGCCTGAAGAGAACGGAGCGCGACGATCGCGCCTTGCGGAGCGTCCTCAAAGTCGTCGACGCGCGCGACGGCGTCGCCGGCGACGAACGCCTCTTCGTAACGTTCGACCGCGAACGCGACGACCGCCTGTTTGAGAAGAATCTTGTTGATCTCGACGACCGCGACCTCGCGGGTTTCTTCGGGCAGTTTGGCGCGTTTGTCGGGACGAACGGCTTTCGCGCCCAGATCGAGCGCGGTTCGAAACGCGTCGAGCGCGCCCCTCGCCGCGTCTTTAAGCTCCGCTTCCGCGGCGTCTTTCACGTCGTCGGCGGCGGTCTGAAAATTCATGCGCTTCTCGGAAAAGGTCGCGGCGGCTCGCGTCGCGATATCGGCGGCGGCGTCGAAGTCGTTCGCTTTTTGCGTAAAGGAGTACTTCGACAGATCGATTCCCTCAAAGATTTCGTCTTTGAGCAGCTCCTGCGCCTGAAGCGCCTCTTGGGAACGCCCGGAACCAACGGAACTGAGCGTCTTGAGCGCCAAAACGACGAGCTTTGTCGAACTCTTCTTCGAACCGACGTTGAGTTCTTTATACGCGAGATCGTCCGTATCGACAAACGTCTTCTTCCCGGCGGCGGAATAAGCGGCAAAGTCGTTTCGCCGCAGTTTTTCAAGTCTCACAAGCGCTTTGCCGACGAGAAGATAGATTTCGCGCCCTTCGGCGCTCTGATAATAGGCGTCGGGCAGCTTTTGACCTTCCGACCATTCGAGGAACTTTTTAACGAGTTCCATGAGGAGCGCCGGATCGTCGCGACTGTCGGCGATCTCGGCAAAAAGTTTCAGCGACCGCGTTTTAAGGGCGTAAAATTCCTCCTGAAGAGGCAGGATGCCGATCTCCGAAAGAATCTCAAGCGCCGCGTCGTCGTCGCCCAATTCATGGTCGATCTGCGCTTCGCTCAGACGCGCTTTGTACGCGCCCGTAAACTTCTGAAACGTCGTAAAGACCTTTCCAAAACGCTCTCGCGCGTCGGTCAGACCTTTCTTGAAGTCGTCGGCCCCTTCGGGGAAGGTTCTAGCGTTTTGCGCGAGCGTCGTCGCGTAGCGGATCGTCAGATCGAGAAAGGTCGCCTGCGCGGCGCGAAGTTCGTCGACGCGCGAGCCTTCGCTCTGAAGCGATTTGACGCGCGTCTGAGAAAGTTTAATCGCGGCGGCGAAATTCTTCTTTGCGGCGGAATACTCGACGCGAGCCGCCGCGAGTTTTTCATCGCGCGTCGAATCCTCGACGCCCTGGCGCCGCGCCTCCTCCATGAGCCGATCGCCTCGCTCCGCTTCGACTCGCGCAAGACCGGAACGCGCTTCAAGCGCGTACGTTCCGTCGGAATTGGCGTCAAGATATTTTCCAAACGCGGCTTCCGCCTCGTCAAACAACTGACCGCGCCGCGCTCCGGTCGCGGAAATCGCCTCGTCGAACGCCGCCGAGCCGATGCGGTAGTCGAGTTCGGCGTCGAGTTCCGGGGGCGCTTGGCCGCTGTCTTGAAGCTGCTTGAGGTAGACAAGCGCGACGTCGTCGTAACCGCGCGTCTTGAGCGCGTCGAGAAACGCGGACCAATCTTCCGCGGCAAACGTCGCGGTCGCGCCTAGCGCCGTCGCAATGAGAAGCGCGGCGAAAACGCGAAAAACCGTCGAACGTCGGATTTCCCGCGTTCGCAAAATGGAGGACGCGGCGACTGGCTTGTCGAATCGTTGCATTGCAGGTCTCAAAAACTGGAGTGAAAACACGCCCTGAAAGGGCCTTTCCATCATACACGAAATCGTCCTGAAAATCAATCGACCTTAACTGAAAATACGTTCTTGCGGCGACGCTAAAATCCCGTCTCGTTCGACTTGAACGTCGTTTGATCGCATGAAAACGGTCAAACCGACTCGCGAAAGGGACGCGCGTCTGGTATAATGTCGAAGGGGACGTTCGCGACGTTTCGGAACGTCCTCAAATCGTTCGCAAACGAAGACGCGAGGAATCGCCAATGGAGTTGAGAAAGTCGCATAAAACCAAAGGAACGGACGAGCGGCGCGGCGTCGGACGTCTTTGCGGGATCGTCGGCGCGTTTTTCATCGCGTTCTCGTCGATCGCGTTCGCTCAGGAGCGTCCGGCGACGCCGCCATTCGACCGTTCGACGTGGCGCGACGACGGGTTTCCCCTCCAGCCGAATCACGACGCCCCGGCGTTCCGTTCGATCTGGACCGCGCTGGAATCGACGCCCGACGTTTCCCCGTTCGCCAAGGCGGTTACGCTGCAGCTCCTCAAGCAGGGCAAGCTCTACAAGGGCAAACTCCTCGCCGTCGAAGGGCGCCTGCTCCGCGCCGAACGAAAGTCGCTTTCCGCCGACGAGTTTTACTACGACGTCTGGGTCCTGCTCCCCGATTCGAAAACCTATCCCGTCCGCCTGATAACGCGCCAAGCGCCGGAAGGCTTCAAGGTCGATCAAGGCGCGCTTCCCGCTCGCGCCGACGACCCGAACGTCGAATATCGACATGAAACGCTCCGCGCGACGGCGGTCTACTACCGAACGACGGCGTACGACGCGGGCGTCGATTTCCTCGCCGCGCCGACGTTCGTCGCGGAGAATTTTTCGATCGCGACCAAGGACGACGCGGCGTCCGCGCAAAAGTCGCGCTCGGGCGGCTGGCTCGCGCGTTGCGCGGCGCTCCTAGCTGTCGTCGCGGCGTGGCTCGTTCTAAGGCGTCTGACGAAGAAAAATCGTCGGCGCGGACGCGGAGTCGGTCCCGAAACGGTCGGCGCCCTTGTCCTCTCGCTCGCGATTCCAACGGCGACGCTTGCGGACGAAAACGACGGCGCCGAGTTCTGGGGCAAGCTCGCCGGCGTCTCCGCCGAGGAATGGCGCGTTGAAACGTCCCCCGAACGACCTCGACTCGACGAAGGAACGCCCGAGAGCGCAAAACGCCGCGCCGCGACGCTCGCGATTCTGGGAATCCCCGACCGACTTCTTTCCGACGACGTCCTCGTCAACCGCGCAAAAAACGGCGAGGTCGAAACGATTCGCGGAACGCTTCAATCGATCGAAAGGATCGCGCTGAGTCCGATCGAGGAGGAACGCGTCGGCGCGGAGTCGATTTGTCGCGCGGTCGTCGCGCTCGACGACGACAAGACGGCGGCGCTCTACTTAACGAATCTTCCGACCTTTACGGCGCCGAAGTCCTTCTTCGACAACCCCCGAGACGCGGCGCCAACGCCGGGGATCGGCGAACGCGTCGCGGCGCGTGGCGTTAAGTTCGGAACGGAATCGGACGGCGCTCATACCTTTCTCGCGACGCGTCTGAAATGGACGCCCGCCTCGGCGTCCCTCGGACGCGCGGGAGTCGATCTCGCCGCGTTCGAAGAAGTTCCCGTCTATCCTAACGACGCGCTCGAAAAGGCGACGACGCGAGAGGAACGCGAACGCGTCGCGCGCGCTATGCGGTGGACGACGGCGGATCGCCGCGCGTTCTACGGGGCGCTCGCGGGCTACGCCGCCAAAGGCGCGCCGCAAGACAAGCGAGAATCGGTCGGCGTCGTTTCGCTTTTTAACGAGCCGGAGCGGAATCAGGGCGCGCGCGTCGCGCTCGACGGCTGGGTTCGGCGCGTCAATATGATTCTCGTCTCCGACCCCGAAATCAAAGCGGCGACGGGGCTGGAACGCTACTACCAGCTCTTCCTCTTTACAAGCGATTCTCAAGGCTGGCCCGTCGTCCTCTGCGTTCCCGAACTTCCAGAGGGTCTCGAGCCGGGAGGCGGCGACAAATATCGGCGCGAAATATCGTTCGACGGATTCTTCTACAAGACGTGGGCGTACAAATCGTCCGCCAAAGACGCGACGTCCCCCGAGGACGAGTCCGAAAACGGCTCCGAGAATCAAAGCGCCGTCCGACGATGGACGCGCGCGCCCGTCGCCGTCGGACGTCTGACGGGCGTCAAACCGTTGGAAGACGAGGTCGCGCCCCCTTGGTCGCCGACTCAACTCTTCGTCGGCTTCGCGGTTCTCGCCTGCGCCTGGATCGTCCTGCGCCGCGTCGCGAGCGTTCAAAGTCAAAAATCGACGCGCGACGCGCCGCGGCGGAAACGTTCCGCTTGACGTCAATCGTCCCACAAATAGAATTGAGTTCCCACAGTCGGCGTTTTTTCGCCAAACTGTTTGATTTTCACATTTCCCAGACCGACAATCCCATCGTCCCCTGCCAACTACAGGAAGCTGAAGAATGAAAAAGACACTGTTTGCGCTCTTTGTCGCGCTCTTTGCGACGACGGGGCTCCTTGCTTCGGAGATTACCCCGGAGGGTA
>CAMZHY010000183.1 GCA_947307005.1 uncultured Planctomycetaceae bacterium | reverse complement strand
TTACCTTTGTCGTTTGCCGTGAGTTTGATTTTCATGCCTAGCCAAGAGCGAATCTGATTCTCCAGCTCTTTGACCTGAGGGCTGACTTCGGTTTTAGGTTTAGACGGTTTAGGTAGGGAACCGTTGGCGAGGTATTCGCGGACGATTGCTTCCGTCTGGCGGACGCTGAGTTCTTCGGCGACGATTCGTTGCGCCATCTCCAATTGATCCCAGTCCTCAAGGGGAAGGAGCGCTCGCGCATGCCCCTGCGAAATCTCGCCGCGCCGGGTCATTACTTGAACTTCTTCATTGAGTTCCAAGAGTCTCATCAGATTCGAGACCGTCGACCGATCGAGCGCCAGCCTTGCGGCGAGTTCTTCATGCGTTCCGCCGTAAAGATCGAGGTAGTTTCGGAACGCCGCCGCCTTTTCGAGCGGGTTTAAGTCGCGCCGCTGCATATTTTCCGTGAGCGCGAGTTCCGCCATCTGTCGGTCGTCGACCGTAATAATAATCGCCGGCGCTTTCTCCCAGCCCGCCTCAATCGCGGCTCGGAGTCGTCGCTCCCCCGCGACGATCTCGTAGCGATCTCCTTTTTGACGAAGCACGATCGGTTGCAACATTCCATGCTGATCGAGGCTTTCTTTAAGTTCGGCAAGCTCTTCCTCGTCGAAATCAAGGCGCGGCTGGTACGGGTTCGCATCGATGAGGCTGACGGCGACCTCTCGCGCGACGCGACCGTCGGAGAAACTTGCGAGCGCGCGGTCTTTTTGTTCTTCGAGTTCGGCGGCGTCGGAACGGCGCGAACCGCGTCTCAAGATCGTCTCGGACGTCTCGTCCGTCTGGTTGACCGCGAGAATCGTCGGGCGGAAAGATTCCTTGTCGTTGTCGTTGAAATCTCTTTCGACGACGCTTGCGTCGTTCGCTTCGTTTGCCGCCGCAATATTGCTCAGCAGCGTATTTAGACCACGCCCTAATCGTCTGTTCTTAGACACGTTCCAAAACCTCCAAACAAAGTTCGACGTAAGCTCGCGCTCCTCGGGATCGAGGCGCGTAATCGAAAATTGGCTTGCCGTAACTCGGCGCTTCCGCGATGGCGACGTCGCGCGGAATCGTCGTTCTAAAGACGACGTCGCCGAAAAAATCACGCACCTCGCGCTCGACTTCCCGCGTAAGTTCAAGCGATGAATCGCACATCGTTAACACGACGCCCCCGTATTCCAACGCTCGCGATTTGCGCTTCATCGCTTTGCCGATGATTTCGATCATCTGGACGAGCCCTTCCATCGCGAAATATTCGCACTGAATCGGCGTAAGCACGTCGGTAGACCAAGCGAGCGCGGATTGCGTGAGAGGACCGAGCGAAGGCGGACAGTCGATAAAGACGTGGTCGTAGCCCTTCGTTTCGCGCGTCAAATGGAGCGTCATCTTCTCAAAGACGTTCGGGTCTCTCGCGCTGGCTAGGCGTTCTACGTCGCCAAAGTTGCGACAACCGGGCAGCACGTCGAGTCCGCTCGGCGTTTTTCTGACCGCGCGACGAATCGGCTCGCCCGTGACGAGCGGGTGACGCGTCGTCGGTGTCAATCCGAGTCCGCTCGTCGCGTTGCACTGCGGATCAAGGTCGATTAGGAGCGTGGACGATCCGGCGCGGACGAACCCCGCCGCGAGCGAGATCGCCGTGGTCGTCTTGCCGACCCCGCCTTTCTGATTCGCGATGCAGAAGGTTCTTGTCATCTTTTCGTCCTAGAATTTACGGATCCAACTCTCGACGCGTCGTCGTTCTCCCCCCCGCCTTTCGACCAGCTTAGGGCGCCTAGGAAGCATAGCAAAAGCGCCGAGGAGAAGGAACGTCAGATTTTCAAAAAAAATGATTCTCGACGAAAGCCGCGCGAATTGTTTCTTCTTTTGCGCAAGTTCTGAAACTTGACGCGCGATACCGTCTCGTTTATACTGAGACGCGAAGCGCGTTTCTTCGAGTTTTTACGCTTTGACGGTGTTTAACGACGACGGTGGACGAGATGGAGACGAAACGTTCCGGAAGAGCATTTTTTGAGTCTAGTCTTGAGTTGAAGTGCCTTTTTTTCTTCGGTCTAGCGCTTGGCGTCGTTATTCTGATTAGCGTTTTACTCTACTACAAGGCGACAAAATCGCAGGTCGAGGCTCAAAATCCTCTGATGGGCAAGCTCGTCAGCGAACGCGAGTTTCTACTTATTCACATTAAAGGATTGGCGTCGGAAGACGCGTCCGAGAGAACGAGCGGTCTTTCCGATTCGAGCGACGTCAACGACTTCATTGATTCGATGACGACGCTGAGCGAAAAGATCGGCGGTCTGAGCGAACGCGCAAGGTTTGAGACGCGACTGATTCGCCCGCGCCGTTTCGACATGGAGGACGACGAGAACGAACTCGTTCTCGACGATTTCGAGAAACGGATGCTTGAAGAACTTGAAACGAAGCCCGACGCGGTTGACGAAGTATCCGGCGAAATGTTTGACGCGCCGATTCAACGCGTCGACGCCGAAGGTCGTTATCATTATTATCAGCCGCTTAAACTCGATCGCGCGTGCTGGAACTGCCACCGCGAGATCATGGGGAATTCGTCGCTTGAACTCGGCGCGATTCTCGGCGTCGTTCAAGTGACGATTCCGGAACCTCCGGCGAAAAAAGAGCGCGCGCGACTTTGGACGCTGCTTCTCGGGGGCGCGATCGTCACGGCGTTTCTGGCGCTGATCGCGTTCTACGTCGTCATTCGCGTCGTGGTCGTTAGACCGTTGAGAAGCCTTCGCGAGGTTAGCGAGGCGATCAGCCAAGGCGACGTGTCGAAACGCGCCGAACTTCGGACGGGGGACGAGTTCGAGGCGCTAGGCGTCGCATTCAACAGAATGCTCCTTTATCTCGTCGCGACGCACGACCGTCTCGTTTCGCTCAACGCGGAGCTTGAGAAGAACGTCGACGAGCTTGCGCAGGCGAACTTGCAGTTATACGAATCCAATCGCGTGAAATCGGACTTCATGGCGACGATGAGTCACGAGCTTCGAACGCCCCTCAACAGCATTCTCGGATTCAGTCAGATATTAGGTTCAATCGAATCGCTCGACGACCGTCAGCGCAAATACGTCAATAACATCAACAACTCCGGCAACTCGCTCTTGAGCATGATTAACAATATTCTCGACATGGCGCGAATCGAGGACGGGCGCGTTGAGATTAAACTCTCCGATTTCCGTATTGAATCGATCGCGCTCGCGCAATGCGACATGGCGCGACCGCTGACGGACAAGAAGAAACTCGATCTAACGACGACGTTCCAGCCCGACCTTCCGCCGATGCGTCAAGACGAGGCGAGGATTCAACAGATTCTCAACAACCTGCTTTCCAACGCGATTAAGTTTACGCCCGAAGGGGGACGGATTCAGGTTATCGTGAATCGAATAACGCGTCCTCCTGTCGTCAAATCGCTCACGACCCCCGATTCCGATGAGATTCCGTTCCTCGAAATGATCGTCAAGGATTCCGGCGTTGGGGTTGCGGAAGAGGATCGCCAGATTATCTTCGAGAAATTCCGACAAGGCAAGAGTTCGGCGAACGGCGACGCGATGACGCGCGAGTATTCCGGAAGCGGTCTAGGACTTTCAATCGTCCGCGAGTTGTGCAAGCTTTTAGAAGGTGAAATAACCCTTGAGAGCCAGCCTGGCTTCGGGAGCGCCTTTACCGTCTTCTTACCCTGGCGATTAAACCTTCCGACGCTTACGGAATCGACGATGAAAACGGAAATTCAAGAGTACGCTCGAGGCGGCGTGTCTCGCAACACCGGCGTCCATTCTTTACGCGCCGCGTCCGAAAGCGTCGATCAGGATCGTCCTCAGTCAGGCGTCGATTCTCTTCAGAAACGGTAACCGTGATTTTAGTTTAGCGCGACCTTTTTCTCTCTTTCATTCCGAAGGATAACCAGATGAAACGCATCTTCTTTTTCATGGCGTTCGTCGTCGCTGCGATAACGGCGAGTCTTTCAACAGGCGCCGTCGCCGCCGACGCCAGCGCCAAGTACGACGCGTCCCAACCTTTGCGACTCGTCAAGGCGGGCGAGATTCCCGTTGGCGACCATTTCTCGCCGACTCTTGATTTCAAAGCGAAGTGGATTTCCGCCGACGGTCTTCCCGATCCAATACTACCGAATCTCTGGCTCGCCTATCGCAAAACGGTCGAACTCGACGCCGTTCCGGAGAAAGCGATTTGCCGCGTCGCCTGCGATTCGAAATACTGGCTTTACGTCAACGGAAAGAACGTCGTCTTCGAGGGCGGACTCAAACGCGGACCGACGCCCTACGACACGTATTACGACGTTGTCGATCTTAAACCGTATCTTCAGAAGGGTAAGAATACGATCGCCGTTCTGCATTGGTTTTTCGGCAAGCAGGCGTTTTCGCACGTGAATAGCGGTTTTCCCGGTTTCCTTTTCGACGCGACGACGAATGGCGAAGACGGGCTCCTGCTTATGAGCGACGCCGCTTGGAAAGCCGCCGTCTATTCCGCAGCGCCCAAAGGACTGACTTGCCCGAATATCACGGAACGCGGTCAGAAGGAGGTTTGGCCAAAATTCGATTCGTCCGCAGTCGAGAAGGATTGGCGTGAAAAGACGTCCGGCGCCTACGAAATGACGACCGTCGATCCCCAGCCGAACCGCCGTCTTGCCGAATGGAACGTTCGCTTCAACGCGCAGTACGACTTCAACGGCGACTGGAAAGCGGTCGATTTTGACGATTCCTCGTGGAAGAACGCGAAAGAACTCGGACTCGCGTACGATCCTCAGACGAAGAAACCGTTGGCGCCGTGGAATTATCTCTTCAAACGTCCCTCGCCCCTGTTTAAAGACTGGGGAATGCGCGATTACGTCGCGCTTACCGAAGAACCGCAGCCGGACGGCGGTTTGAAGGTCGTCTGCGATCTTCCGTACAATCTCCATGCGACGCCTTATCTTAAGGTCGACGCGCCCGCTGGATTGACAATCGACATGCGTACGGACGACTACATGGGCGGAAGCGAATACAACGTTCGCGCCGAATACGTCACAAAAGACGGAATCCAGGAATACGAGTCGCTCGGGTGGATGAACGGACATCATATGATCTACACGCTGCCAGCGGGCGTCAAACCGATTGCGCTTCGTTATCGCGAATCTGGTTACGACGCCGCGTTCGTCTCCGAGTTCAAATGCAGCGATGATTTTTACAACAGATTTTGGAAGAAGGCGGAACGCACCCTTTACGTAACGATGCGCGATTCCTACTTCGATTGTCCCGATCGTGAACGGTCGCACTGGTGGGGCGACGCGGTCAACGAGCTTGGCGAAGCGTTTTACGCGCTCGATCGCAACGCGGACGCGATTCCTCGCAAAGCGTTCTATGAACTTGCGCGCTTCCAACGAGCCGACGGCACGATGTACGCGCCAATTCCGGACGGCAACTGGTCTAAAGAACTTCCCGCGCAGATTCTCGCGACGGTCGGCGCCTGCGGACTGGGAACCTACTCGTGGTTCTCCGGCGATTTCACGACGGGCGAGGATATCTATCCGGCGATTAAGCGTTATCTCCTGATTTGGGAGTTCGACGACGACGGCGTTATTAAGGTTCGAAACGGCGATTGGAGTTGGGGCGACTGGGGCGAAAACATCGACCTTCGAGTCCTCCTGAACTGTTGGTACGCGCTCGCGCTCGACGAAGCCGTCTTTCTTGCCGAGCGTCTCGATGATCAAAACGGTTTGCAAGAATTCAAAGCGCGACGCGATAGGCTTAACGCGAATTTCAACAAAGTCTTCTGGACTGGTTCCGAATATCGAAACCCCGCCTATAAGGGACGGACCGACGACCGATCCAACGCGCTTGCGATCGTCGCGGGATTTGTCGCGCCTTCGCAGTACGATGCGATGTTTAACGTCTTCAAGAGCGAGGAAAACGCCAGCCCATACATGGAGAAATACGTTCTGCAGGCGCTCTTCATGATTGGCGAAGGAGATTACGCGCTTGAACGCCTCAAGAAGCGTTTCACGAGAATGGTCGACTGCCCCGACTACACGACGCTTTGGGAAGGTTGGGGGATCGGCTCGGAAGGCTACGGCGGCGGCACGATTAACCATGCGTGGAGCGGCGGCGGGCTGACCTGCCTAGCGCAGTACGCGATCGGTCTTGTTCCCGTCGCCCCCGCCTTCAAAGAGTTCGTCGTTCAACCGCAGCTTGGAAAATTGACGTCGGCGAGTTGCAACGCTCAGACGAGTTCCGGCAAGATTTCTGTCTCGCTGAAGAAAACGGACGACGCTTTTGAAGCGGAAATTCTGGTTCCTGAAAACGTTAAGGGCTGGCTTGCCGTTCCCGAAGGATACGACGTTCCTTCCGCCGGCGCCGCGAAGAACGTTCCCGATTACAAGGCGGTCGCGTCGCCGGTTTCAGGGTACGTCGAGTTGAAAGTTGGCGTCAACAAACTGACGTTCAAAGTCAAATAGCGTCGTCGCGACGATATCGTTATGGAAAGAGGGATGTTTGGCATTCGCTTGAACGTCCCTCTTTTTGCCGTCGCGTCGTTAGTTTGTCGAAGCGATTATTCCTAAAAAATAGCGCGCGCTTTAACTTTATTCTGTTGACTTTTCAGTCGCGAGCGATAAACTATAATGATAAACCGGGTTTTGTGCGGCGGGCGTCTCTCCGATTGGTCTGGTCAGCCTGCGCGCGGGACTTGGGCGACGGTTTTCGATTCTGCTTTTCCCCTGATTATTGAGGAGACAAGTCGGGTTCAAGGAATGTTTCCTGAACGTATCAGCGCGGAAGGGCGACGTCGTCGAAATCACGTCGATCTTGGCGTTTTCATCGAAGTCGAACGCTTGGGTCGACCCTTAGAACTTGATCAAAACGACGCGAGCGTTCTCTTCAAGGGAACGGACAGGGCGCGTTTTTGCGCTTTCCATTAGACTGAAGACGATTGCATGAATCCTGACGAAATTAAGCGGTTGGTAGACCAGATTTATCTCGAAAAAGGCATCGACAGGGCCGTGATTTTCCGTTGTATCGAAGAGGCCTTGATGACGGCGGCCAAACGTCACGGAAGCGACTCCGACGACTCTGATTATCAAATATCCATTGATCCTCAAACGGGCGAGATATACGCGTATCGCGATAACGTTCCGATCACGACGGAACAGATTAC
>CAMZHY010000182.1 GCA_947307005.1 uncultured Planctomycetaceae bacterium | reverse complement strand
CGACTATGGCGCCAAGCGTATTTTGAGTTTCAGCGTCAGGGCGTTCGGGCGCCAATACCGCTTCATAGAAAGCTGTGGATGCGCTTACCGCGGCGCCTGCTTGGCGTTGAAAGCCAGACGAGTAGACGACGGGAGGTCTGTTAAGAGGAATTGTTGAAGGAATGTTAAAACATTGACGAATATTTTCCTCGCTCCAGACGTTTTCCCTGTCCTCGGTAAGACCAAGTTTAATCTTCTCGAACCGATGTTGCTGGTCGTTCAAAAGCCATTGACTAAGATTCTCGACTACTTCTTGCGCCGACTGGATGCGTTCAGTCGGAGTTCTTGCCATCATTTTTATAACGAGTTTCGCCAGACCGCGTGGTAAATCGGACAGTTCCGGTATGATCAGGGATTGAGGTTCGACGTCAAGTCCAAGTCCCAAATAGTTTTCTTCGACGTGGCTACGCGCCTTGCGCAAACTCTCAGAAAAATTTGACGGCTCTGGCGGAGGGGCGCCTGTAAGAAGAGAATAAAGTGAACATCCAAGGGAGTAGACGTCCCAAAGTGGATTGGGGGCGCTATTGGGTTCGTGCTGTTCAGGCGCGATATAGTTGCGAGTGCCTTGAATTCGTCTTTTTCGTTCTCTAAGAAATTCGGAACTGGGAACTATTTCTTTAGACCAGTATCTTTCCTCCCATTCTTCAAACTCACGGGCAGTGGGAGAAAGACTACCGGTGTTTTTATAATTCCGAATTGTGGAAACGAATCCAAAGTCTGTTAGTTTAACCTCGCCTGACTTCATCAAAAGAATATTGCTTGGTTTAATATCGCGGTGGATAACGCCTTTTTCATGGAGGTATGTCAATCCTCTAGCGGCTTCTGCAATGATATAGCACGCGACGCGGTAATCAAGGCGACCATATTTTCTCAGAAGACGACTTGCGTCTCCACCGTCCACATACTCCAGTACGCAATAGTCGATAGAAGCGCTATTAGAAAAACCTCGAAACGCAACAATATTGGGATTCTTAAACCTTCGCGCGATTTCGTATTCCCGAAGGAACATATATCTTGAATCAGGTTTAACGTTCTTGTTTTGCAAAACCTTGATTGCCACGTCGTTTTTGATTTTTCCAGTTTTATTCGAGGTATATTGTTCTTCGCGTCCATGGTAGACCTCGCCGTAACCGCCCTTACCTAATTGTCCAACAATACGAAAACGGTATGGCGGATTTCCGAGAAAGAACGTGCTTCGCCCTTCTTGAAGTTTAGCTGCCTGCCAAGAATTGATGTGATTTCTTTTGACGAGTTTTTTTAGAAGGTTTTCTTCAAAACAGGCGACGACATTCTCCTCGTTCAAATCAAGATTCTTAAGCCGCTTATTTCCCAACTCCATGTCTAGACTTGAAGCGGTTTGACGATCATGTTCAGTATCTTTGGATTCTGTGCTAAGTTCAAAAAAGGTTTCACTTTTTTCATCGTCGTCACTTTTTGTCGGTTGAATGAGCGAAGCGACGAGATTGGCTTTTGATTCTAATTCATTGTTGTTTTGTTGATCCGCAAAACGTTCACCCAGTTTCGCGCAGATTTTCATAGAGATAGATTCTAAATCGTGCGTTGAAACTAGTTTGCTACGCTTTATTCGTTCGTGTATTTTGGGTAGGGACATTGAAGAATATTCTGGAAAAATACAGGGATGAAGTTAAAGCGGCATTAATCCAAACGAAGTTTTAAGTTGGACCAATCGGGCGGCGTGGAAATAAATGATAGACGACGGCGCAGGGTTGGATGTAACAAGGTTAGCTGACGCGCATGTAAACATATCCCATGTAGATTTTGAATTTGCGCGCCATATTTACCGTCTCCGACAATTGGCGCGCCTCGATGAGCGAATTGTAGCCTTATTTGATGTTTTCGTCCTGTAAACAACTCAATTTCGACAAGCGTTGTGGAGGTTGAACTGCAAACTACGGTATAAGCCAGACGCGATTCCTTGGGGGTAAAGCGTTCGATTTGATCTGGTTTGTCGGTAATCCACAGTTTTCTGGTTCGTTTATCTTCACAGATGAAATCGACAAATTCGGCGGACTTTTCTTGAAGCGTTCCCTCAAGAAGCGCTCTGTAGAATTTGCGAACAGAATGATTTCTAAACTGCTCATTTAGACGCCCTGCGCTTTTAGACGTCCTAGCAAAAACAACAACGCCAGAAACCGGATAATCAAGCCTACTAACAACGCCGAGATAGACGGCGTTTGGTTTGTTATACTTGATTTTAATATAATGTTGGGCAAGGTTAAAAAGGGACAGTTCGTCTGCAGACGCGCCTTGCGTCGCAATACATGCCGGTTTGTCGACAACAAGTAGGTGATTGTCTTCATAAATAACGCGTCTTTGGAATTGAGCGACGTCAAGCAACTGACGGGCAGTCGAGTAGGACGAAGGTTGCTTCAAGACGAACGTTTCGGATTTCTGGTCGTCGTTACTAACCGAATGGATATTCTGCGCCAATTATTCACTCCAAGAAAACGCCAAAACACGGCGCATTTCCCTGAAGAAACGCGCCGTGCCTTCTTAATTGATAGGGACGCAAAATCTGCGCCATAGAACTATCTCATTTTGCCGCTTCGGCTTGAGCCTTGAGAACAGCGTCAGGTCTATTTGTCGTGATGCTTTTGACTCCCATTTTAACAAGATTTCGAATGTCGTCATCGTTGTCGACAGTCCAACACATGACCGTAATTCCAGCGTCGTCCAAGATCTTCAAGAATTCTGGGGAGACTGCGTGATATTCAACGTCAACAACATTGGTGTTTATCTCTTTACAGGTTTCGATGATTTTTTTCGCCATAGATTCAGGCGTTTCCTCGGCGACTTTGAAAGAGACAAGCCAAGCGCAACAAAGATTGGGCTCGAGTGTTCGGATTTTCTTGAGTCGAGCGGCGCTGAAGTCGATAACAATGGCGGTTTCTACCAAATCGTATTTTTGAAGGTAAGCGACAATTTTGTCTTCGAAACCATTGGCCTTTATTTCTACGACGGGACGCGTGTTGGTCCCTTTGAACGTCTTGAGGGCTTCGTCGTATGTTGCGACATGCTCACCCTTGAATTGTTCGCCTTTATAGGAACCGAAATCGAGCTTGGCGAGAGTGGGAAAATCGACGGCGCTACAGGCAATATCGACGCCGGTTGTTCGCTTAAGATTACCATCGTGATTCAGAAACAGGACGCCGTCGGTTGTGGAGTACACGTCAAATTCACTTCCCTGAGCGCCGACTTCGATTGCCTTGAGGGCTGATGAAATCGTATTTTCTGGAGCAATGGAGGAGAAACCTCTGTGTGCGACGCACGGAGCAGACGGAATTGGGGGAAACTGAGATTCTTGAGCGAGAATGAGATTGGGAACAGCGACAAGACTCATCAGCGCTGCAAACAACGTCGTTTTTTTCATGACAACTCCTTACCTGAACATGATGAGAAAGGGCGTCGAGCGTCAAAGAAAACGTTCGTCGTTACCTTTCATCGTTGAAAATACTCACATAGTCAAACGATTGAACGACGCAACCGTCCTAGGCTGTATTCTATCATCCCTAAGCGTCGATTCAACAACTGAACCGACCAATTGATGGAATATGGGAAGATTTTCCTTTGACGTCAAAATAAAGACGTTCCTACGATTCAATAAGAAAAGCACAAACTGCAAACTTATTGAATTCACACTGAGAACAAGGTCCCGTATATAGAGAACATAGTCAAAAGCGGTTGATTCTTTGCTCTACGAATTATTCATCAGGAAATCCAATCGGTCGATCGACGATTGAGAGACTCTTTCTCATCCTTTTGTTATGGCATTATCTCGTTATATAAGTTGCGGTTTAAGGCGAAAAGAATGGGAATCGCCTACGCCAGGGCGTCAATGATTACTTTCTCATTACGGTTTGATTGAATGAGAGGTTCGACAAATGACGCTGTTTTATCGTATCGGGGGAAGGTTGTCTCCGAAGGTTGATTTTCTGCGAAGAATATGGTGATAATGCTGGGCAAACCTATGTGATTCATCTCTGACAGTCTGTAACAGACGTAGCGCGAAAGAACGACGACTTAAATGCAACGGTTCGTCGTGGTCTGGCACGTAGATCTCCTCGTCTCTTTTGGCGAGGGAAATCGTCAAGCAAGGACGACATGCAGCCGTTTTAAGAGCTTGAAGAGCCGCATGGAGTTGACCTTTGCCTCCGTCTATGAGGAGAATATCCGGCGGTGGATTGTTGGGATCATTTACAGAAAAACGTCTTGAGACTGCTTCTGCAATCGAAGCGTAATCGTCAATTCCATCTACTGTTTTGATTTTGTAACGACGATACCCGCTCTTAGAAGGATGACCATCGACGAAATGGACAAGAGAAGCGACCGTGTCCTGACCGCCTAAGTGAGCGATATCGACGCCCTCAATAATACGGGGAGGTTTAGAGAGTTTAAATATTTTTTGAAGCCCCAAGACTCCGTGACGAGGATCGATATGGAACACTTCCGTTTGTCCGCCAGTTTCAAGTTTACCGTGTTCTTTAAGAGATTCGAGCGCCAGTAGTTGGTCGCGATACTGAGCGGCAAGTTCATATTGTCGACCGCTTGAAGCTGACAGCATATCGTCCTTAATATCTTGCAAAAGCTTCTGACGATCACCGCCTAGAAATTCTTGAAGACGCCTTATATTACGACGATAATCTTCATACGAAACTCGAGCGCAACATGGCGCGGAACATTGTCCTATTGACGCGAGTAAACAGGGACGATTCCATTTTCTTTCAGGATCGTCCTTCTTAATGACTTGGGAACAGGTGCGGAATTTAAATATCCTTTGAAGGACAACGATGGCGCTTCTCAACTGTCCCCCGTTAAGAAACGGTCCATACAGACGGACGCTTGAACTTTTAGGACGACGAGTCGCTTCAATTCTAGGAAAATCGTCGCGAATTGTGATCTGAATATATGGAAAACTTTTATCGTCTTTGAGCTCGCGATTGTACTTGGGTTGGAGGTCTTTGATTAACCTTGCTTCCTTCAGTAACGCGTCGACTTCGCTGTCGGCAAGAATGAAGTCAATGTCGCGAATTTCACGAACAAGAGGACCAACGCGATGATCGTCGATGGCGTCGCGTCGGAAATAACTGCTAGCTCGATTTCTTAGACGTTTGGCTTTACCAACGTAGATAACGCGACCGTGCGAATCTTTCATTAAATAAACGCCGGGATCCATCGGAAAAGATTTGACCTTTTCCGCCGCTTTTCGATAGCCGCTTTGAATCTCTTTATAGTCGTCTTCAGACAGCGGAAGGAAATTAGAAGGAGAAGTTGAAACGGATTTCAACGGGGCTAAGTTAAAGTCGTTGAAAATAGAAACGTTGAAATCACGGTCGGCGTCTTGGCCTATTGGAGGTTCCTCCGAATGGCAAAATACTCTTTCCCCATCAGGGCGCTCGTCGTATGAGCAAGAAGTGCGGGATTCCTTAGCCGATTGCAAATTACCATGCTGTTGCGAGGATGTTTGAGAGTCCTCTTCTTCTATTGAAAGAGGCTTGATTGAATTATCGGCGTGTGGGAGTCGCTCGTTCTGAGGGATGGATGCGTCTAGATTATTAAGAGAAGTTTTTTTTTCAATCACGTCTTTCTCCCCAAGAGCGTAATTAAGACGCTCTTATCCGGACATTCTAACAATCGGTTTGTTTTGGTAAACCATATGAAATGCATAATCGATAAATTTTTAAATCTTTGTAGGTGAGAGCGTGATCAGTTCGAATCCAAGTCATTAAAAAGATTGGTTTTCATCAATCGTCCGGGGATTTCCCTGACGTATCGAGGAACGGCATATCCTGGCAATTTCTCACTCAACCTCCTAATTATTTCCCTTCCGACGGTTACTGGCGTTTCAAAATGAGCCGCGCCTTGAACTCTGTCAAGCTGATGTAAATAATATGGGAACGCTCCAAGATTGATGAGTTTTTCATAGAGCGTAGCAAGCGTGTCTACGTTGTCGTTGATACCCTTGAGGAGCGTCGTTTGGGAGGTTAAAACGAAACCTTTTCGACGCAGTGAAATAAGCGCCTCGGCAACATTTTCGTCAATTTCGTTTGGCGAATTAACGTGGAGAACAAGATGGAGAACCCTTGAATCACCGGTATTCAAAGGGAGAAAATCCTCGATGGTTGGAAAGTTGCCGTCGATTCTCTGGGGAGACAGAATTGGAACGCGCGAATGAAATCGCACCCTCTTAACATGCGCTATTGACCCGATATAATGAAGAAGGAGCTTTAGCTTGTCGTTTGAGAGGGTTAAAGGATCGCCGCCGCTCAGGATGATTTCACTGATGGAGTCGTCGTTTCGGACAGATTCGAAAACCTTGTCGACGTCTAAATCTGAGTCAGATTCGCTTTCCCTTTCGGCGCGTTCATCGGCGGAGGCGAGTAGTGGAAGAAGAACTCGGTTTTTAGGATAATATCGACGGAAGCAGAAACGGCATTGGCAGGCGCAGGCATTTGTAGTGATTACGAGGACTCGACCGTAATACTTCTGCATGATGCATGACGGAAGTCCCGACCGTTTTGGGGGCGCGTTCAGAGTTTGTTCGCACAACGGATCGCAACTGAATCCTGGCGTTTCTTCGAGTTCCTGAAGGGACGGTAAGAATTGCAGTAGGATTGGGTCGTTCGGATCGCCTTTTTGTACGCGGTCTATTATCGATTCAGGGAAAAGCAACGGGAGTTTTTGAGCCGCTTGCAACGCTTGCTCTGTTACGAGACTATTGAGTTCAAGTCGTTCCGATAGCTCATAAATGTCGCAGATAAGACGAGTTTTGAGTATAAGTTCGAGTTTGGACATGGGCATTGCGCACGACGCCTTTTTCACTGGTTAGAGCCCCTTTGTTTTTTCAGATGCGATCGTCTTTGACGCATTGCGTTTGTATGAGAGGTATCGTCGGCGCGATTTGACGCGTCGGCCTAGCGATGATATTAAATTAGTTTTTCATTCGCAACGTTAAAAACAGGATTTTAATAATGTCCACCTACAATACCAGCGAGTTCCGCAAAGGACTAAAAGTTCAGATCGACGTCAACCATTTCATTATGATTGAGTTCCAGTTTGTAAAACCGGGAAAAGTACAGGACCTTTACAAGTGAAAACTAAGAGATCTTAACAGCGTGAAGGTACTTGAACGTACGTATAAAAAATG
>CAMZHY010000181.1 GCA_947307005.1 uncultured Planctomycetaceae bacterium | reverse complement strand
GGCTCTCCTAGATATCAAACGCAGGAACGTTATGTCGACTCGAATCCTTCTCACGACGGTCGTAACGACGCTCGTCGCGCTCGTCGCGAGCGTCGTCGGCGCCGCCGACTATAAAGGTCCAATTAAGCTGCTGCCGACGAAAGACGGCGCGACGCTCTATTCTCTGAATATGGACGCGAAGGAAATCGCGGTCGTCAACGTCGAAGACGGAACCGTCGTCAAGACGATTCCGCTCCCGGGGACGCCGAACGACATGTGCCTTTCCCATGATGAAAAGACGATGTACGTCGGCTACGGCGACTATCAGGGGAAACTTTGCGCGGTCGATATTGAGTCGGGCGCGGTGACGGGCGAAGGGGTCGTCGGACACACGCCTTGCGGTCTTTGCCTGACGTCGGACGGTTCGACGCTCTATATTTGCCTGCGTCACGAATGGGTCATTGAGAAGGTCTCGCTCCCCGATTTCAAGGTCGAAGCGCGCTATCCGGCGCTCCACGAGCCTTGCGACGCGGTCCTCACGCCGGACGACAAGTCCTACTTCGTCGCCAACTTCCTGCCCCTCGACCGCTCCGACGGCGCGAACGTCGCGGCGGAAATTACCTGTCTCGACACGCAGACCGGCGAAACAAAACAGATTCGACTCCCGAACGGCAGCTCGAGCATGCACCACGTCGCGCTCTCGCCCGACGGCAAGTACGTCTACACGACGGCGATCCTCGCGCGCTATCAGCTTCCGACGACGCAGGTTGAACGCGGCTGGATGAACACGAACGGCTTCAGCATCATCGACGCGGAAAAGCGCGAGTTCGTCAACACCGTGCTCCTCGACGACGTCGATTCCGGCGCGGCGAACCCGTGGCCGATCGACGTCACGCCCGACGGCAAGCAGATTTGCGTCGGACTCGCGGGCACCCACGAGCTTTGTATCGTCGACGCGGAGAAGGCGCTTGAAAAACTCGCCGGACTCCCGAAAGACGCGGAAGACGCGAAGGAAAAGGGACTGTCGAACGTCACGACGGCGGATCAGGTTCCGCAGCTGCTCGCGTTCCTCGTCGGACTCAAGACGCGCGTCAAGCTCTCGTCGCGAACGCTTAACGGCAAGGCGCCGCGGTCCCTTGCGATCATCGGCAAGAAAGTCTACGTCGGCATGTACTTTACGGACAACATCCTCGTCGTCGACCTGAGCGCGCGCCGTCCGAAGGCGAAGGAATTCTGCCAGCTCGGTCCGGCGCCGGAGATGGACGCGGCGCGACGCGGCGAACTCGCGTGGAACGACGCCCAGCTCTGCTTCCAGACGTGGCAGAGCTGCCAGAGCTGCCATCCGGACGCGCGCTCCGACGCGCTCAACTGGGACCTCCTCAACGACGGCATGGGCAACCCGAAGAACGCGAAGAGCATGGTCAACGCGATCGCATGCCCGCCCGCGATGTGGCACGGCGTCCGCGTCAACGCGGAATACGCGATTCGCACCGGTTTCAAGTTCATCTGCTTCGCGAACGTTCCGGAGGAAACCTGCGTCGACGTCGAAGAATATATCAAGTCGCTCAAAGAAGTTCCGAGCCCGAAGCTCGTCGACGGCAAGCTCAGCGAAAAGGCGCTGCGCGGCAAGGCGGTCTTTGAAAATGAAAAATACGCCTGCGCCGAATGCCATTCCGGCGAATACTTCACCGACATGAAGATGCACGACGTCGGCTCGCGCGCGGACTACGACCACCGCGACGATTTCGACACGCCGTCGCTCCTCGGAATATGGCGCACCCCGCCGTATATGCACGACGGACGCTACGTGAATCTTCACGACGTCTTCATGGACGGCCGTCACGGCGACGTTCTCGGCGACGTCGACGAAATGACCGAAGAAGAATGCGACGATCTCGTCGAGTATCTCCTTTCGCTCTGACCCGACGCTTTTGAATCCGTCAGGGATAAAACGACAAACCCCGGTCGCGTCCCCTTCGCGAAATATCGCAAGGGCGCGTTCGGGGTTTCTTTTTCGTCCAATCGTCGCGTTCGCTCGCAGTCTATCGAACGGTTGTCGCCAAAAATCGCCGCATAACGCGAAAAAAGCGTTCTATGCGGAATAATTCAGAACCGCCGTCCCTCTTCTACGGGCGCAAATAGTTTCTCTCAGCGCCCCGGCGTCGCGAGGTCGCACGTATGTCGCCGCCGAACGAATACGATTTCAATATTCGACCGTTTCGAGAACGAGCGGGTTGGGACCTCGGGCATGATGCGGAAAGCGTCTCGCGTACTCGACGCCGCATTCCCAGACGCGATCCCAGACGTCGAGGGAGAACCCGTTGATCTTGCGCCGGATCATTGGCTCGTCGTCGGAGAGGAAATTGGCGATTCGCGGGAGAAAGGAACCCCAGAGTCCGCTGTTGCGCGGGCCGGGAACGACGTCGTCGAGCCTCATTTGGTCGTAGGAGTTCACGCTCAGCAGCTTCATTTTCTGTTTGAGTCCGAACCGATCGACGAATTCGTCGGGATAACGAATCAAGACGGCGCAGTCGAGGTCGCAGGAATACGCGGCGACAAGGAGCGGACGCGTCGAGCAGACGATCGCGGGGTTCGCGTCGTGCGTCTTCATGATCTCGCAGAAATATTTCCACAGCGGCTTGCTGTTGGCGAGGTTAAACGCAAACCGTTCCCAGACGTATTTGAACTTCATCGAGCCCAATTCCGGACAGAGAGGTTTGACCATCGACTTTTTCGGTCGAATATTCGCAGGATTGTCGGAGTAAGAACCGCTCATGGGGAGGTCTCCTGAATACGACGTTGCTGGGAAATAATAACGTTTAAACGCGACTCTTTCCAGCAACATTCAGAGCGCGCGAGATATTGTTAGCCTTCTGTTTTCAAGCGGTAAACTCTATTACGATTCATACCGATCCCCACAATCTCAGGCATAGCGCTAAGAATAGCCCTTGTTCGTGAGGGACTAAGCCCTAACGCTCTTGAAATCGTCGCGTTATTCGCCTCTCCAGCATTGCGTAGATAAGCGACAACACGCTCGGCATGCTCAAGCGTTTTTATCGCCTGTTTTCGTCGCTTTTTTTCGTTCACAGGACGTTCGGAATCTGCTTTACTCGACGTTTTACGAGGTTTCGCGTTATCGCTTGACGAAGCGGCGCCAAGTTTATCGCTTGTTTTAGACGTATTATTTCGTCGCTTTTTCGTCGCTTTTTCGTCGTATTTTTCGCTCGCAGGACGTTCGGAATCTGTTTTGCTCGTGTTTTTACGATGTTTCGCGTTATCGCTTGGCGAAGCGGAGCCAAGTTTATCGCTTGTTTTAGACGTATTATTTCGTCGCTTTTTCGTCGCTTTTTCGTCGTATTTTTCGCTCGCAGGACGTTCGGAATCTGTTTTGCTCGTGTTTTTACGATGTTTCGCGTTATCGCTTGGCGAAGCGGAGTCCGGTTTATCGCTTGTTTTTATCGCTTGTTTTTGCTCCGTTTTGTCGCTTGAAGAACCGATTGCCCGGGCAGGCGAGTCTGACGACCACCGTCGATCGTCGAGGGGCAAAATCAGCGTCGTTCTGTCCGGGTTGAACTCTTCTTTGATCTCCGGCGCGTCAAAGCCGGCGTCCGCCCAAGTCGTATAGATATCGGGGACGCCGCTCCCGGCGCGTTCGCCGATATCGATTAGGTTGAACATTTTCATCAACCCTTTGTTCCTCGGATCCGACTTGCCGCCAAGAAGCGCCTGCATCTTTCCAACGCGAATATAGCCCGGATTCTCGAGAATGAGGCGGCGATCCTCTAATTTGACGACGACGCCGCAAGTTCCGTAAAAATCGGCGTTCGTCAGACAGTTCGCAAGCGCCTCGCGTAGCGCCCGGTGGACGGGAGTGTCGTCTATCCGTATCCCGTCGACGACTTTAAACGGAACCTTAACCTCTTTGATAATCTTATTATAGATTCTGAAATAGAAGTCGCATACGTTTCCGGACCACTCCCCGGAACTCGAATGAACTCTGTCGATCCAACGAATCGTCGGATCGAGCGTTTCGCGGTAATCTAAAAAATACTCGGGAAAATAGCGGACGATATTATACTCGTCGCCAAACATGAGCAGTCCTGCGCCCGTCGGATGAAAAAGCCCGTCTTTCTGGGAAATCGCCGCCGCGCCTATGCTGCGAAGGAAGTCGTCGTCCGCCAGACGCTCGAAAGGATGTCCGGACTTGAGAGACCTATGTCGGTTCCTGTAGCCGCGGACGGTCTCATAATTGAGATACTCCATCGGGCAGTCTTCGAGAATTCCCATATCCATGGTATTCTCTTCTTGATCCCGAAACATAGCGCGAACCTGCGCCTTACTGCAGTGATAATCGCCTTCAAAATTACGACGATATGTTTGACCAAAAGGGTCTTTATTCAGATAAACCGGCTTATTCTGTCGTTCCGCCGCCGGAACGTGAATCGCAAAGACGACGTCGTCGCCAATCTCGAATACTTCGACGTCTTTCTCTTTTAGAAGATTAACGCTCACTTTATTGGGATTGTTGATCGAGTCCCAAAAATGCTTGACGAGTTTTCTCGCGTCTTCTTTTTTGAGACCGGTCGTCTTCCACGAACCGTCGGCGCGTTCGACGAGACCAATCAGAATAACGCCGCCGTCGCCGTTGGCAAACGCGGAATAAGTCTCCCACAGCGAGCCGGGAAGTCCCCCCGCCGCCTGTTTAACTTCGCGACGGTCGTCTTCTCGATATTGGTCAAATTTACGCAGGTCAAAGTCCATGGCTTCGTCGTCCCTTTACAAAGATTTTTTCGACGTCTTAAACATACCACGCAAAGGGCGCCCGCGCCATACCGCAACCGGAAAAAGCGGCGATAAGTTGAAGATTAGCAAAAAAATGGCGGCGATTCCGCCGGTTTATCGAAGTTTTGAACGGAATCGTCGCAAATGATGACGACGCGAAAGACGTCTACCTTATCCTCAAATTGAGCGATGTTTTAGTACATCGCGTCTCCGGCGAGTTTGATGGAGTTATACAGGCGCTGTTCGGGGTCCTTGTGTTCGAAATGCCAGTTGCTCATGACGATCGATTTCGGCGCCCAGTCGAGGAAATCTCGGTGGTTCCAACAGTAGTCCGCCCAAATCCACGGACGAACCCAGTTCTTTTCGCACTCGCCAATGAAGAACGGAAAATCGCGCTTCCACAACTCGCCTGTCGTCGCTCTTGACTATCTTACAAAACGCGCCGGGGACACGATTAACTTCAATCCGTCCCCGCGCGTTTTTCCGTCTACTTAGCGAAACTTCTAGTACATCGCGTCTCCGGCGAGTTTAATGGAGTTGAACAGGTGCTGTTCGGGGTCCTTATGTTCGAAATGCCAGTTGGTTTGAAGGTATCCTAGGAGCCGTTCGGAAGAGATATTCTCGCGGCAGAATTTGACGAGATTACCGAAGTTCTCGTCGCAGGACCAGTTGGAGCCGGTGGGAATCTGGTCGTACCCAGCCTTGTCGAGGTCGAGAAACGCCTGAACGTAGTTCGCGCGGCTTTCGTCCAACGTTTTGAGGTCGAATTCGGCGTCGTAGTACCAGTTGCTCATGACGATCGATTTCGGCGCCCAGTCGAGGAAATCTCGGTGTCGCCAGCAGTAGTCCGCCCAAATCCACGGACGAACTTGGTTCTTTTCGCACTCGTTGATGAAGAAGAGGAAATCATGCTTCCACAGTTCGCCCTGCCTGATGACGATATGCTCGTACGTTCTCTGATGACCAAACGTCTCTTCGTCATAGCCAAGATGGAAGAAACGCGGACGGTCGAAGATTTCCGTCACTTCTTTGATCAGGTCGGCGCAGACCTCGTAATATTTCGGGGTCGAAACCATTCTGGAATACTCGCCCAGCCACAAGTCGTGACAGGCGGAGAAGTTCAGCTTCGGAATCGGTTCCAGACCGAGTTTCCGGAGCCGCGCCAAATCGTTTCTGAACTTTTCAATCGACCACGCGCCTTTCGTCGCAAGCTCGGGGTGAGACTCATACTGAATCCCTTCGCCGATATCGATCACGACCATGTTCAAACCGGTCTGCGCGGCTTTCTCGGTAACCGCCTTCCAGAGCGCGTCGTCCCACGTCATATGATCGATCGGCGGCGTGTAGGCGCTCGGCGAATCGCCCCACATCTTCTGCCCGAGGTGAAAGAGAATTCCCCAGATCATAGGGCTATGCGAAGCGGTCTCGGCGGCGTGAAGGGCCGTCTCGAGCGACGCCGCAACGGGAAGAGCCGCGGCGGCGAGACTTTGTTTGAGAAAGACGCGACGAGTGGTCATCTGAGTTGCTCCTTATGAAAAAAATTGACGGCGTTTGGGTTTAGTCTCGCCAAAAACCGTCGACGGGCGCCGCGCCGCCTAGAAATCGGGTCCGCGCAAACGTTTCGTCGATCGACTCTTCGGCAAAGTCGTTCCGTCGGAAAAGAACCTCGCGACGCGATAAGTTTACCACGCCGCAACCCGGCGCGCCATAGCGTCGAGAAAAAAAACGTCGCCGTCGCAAGTCTGAAAAGCGAAGGGACGCCGCGCGCGTCATTCGCAGGTCAAAAGAACGCGGAACCCGACGTCGTAATTTCCACAGCGTTCCTCCTCCACAAAACGACTCGCGGAACGAACTTCGCAGGGGTAGCTGCTACAAGAGCCTCCGCGAATCGAGCGATATTTTCCGCGCTCCGGTCCCGTCGGGTCGACGACGGCGCCAGACGGATAGTCGTCGCTCCAATCTAAAGTCCATTCCCAAACGTTCCCGTGCATATCGTACAATCCCCAAGCGTTCGGGGCGTATTTCGCGACGGGCGTCGGCATATGACTGCCGACGTTCGCCTTGACTTCGTCCCAATGATCGCCCCAATTATAGGCGGTCGTCGTACCGGCGCGGCAGGCGTATTCCCATTGCGCTTCGGTCGGAAGCGTCGCCTTGAGACCGCCGGGCAAACGCTTGGTCAACCATCGGCAGAACCTCAGGGCGTATACGTGACTTACAAAGACGGCGGGGAGATCGCCATTCTTATGCAGAACGCTTGGATTAAACTTCATTACCTCCTTGAAAAGCCTTTGCGTGACCGGGGTTTCCAACGTCCAAAAACCGCGCGTCAGCATTACGTCGCGTTGCGGCGTTTCCTCGCTAAATGTAAAATCGTAGCCGTCTTCTCGCGACGCGTCGGCGGCCGCCTTGCGCTCGCTCTCGGGACAGCCCATCTTAAACTCGCCCGCAGG
>CAMZHY010000180.1 GCA_947307005.1 uncultured Planctomycetaceae bacterium | reverse complement strand
TTCGGGTGCGAGAGCGTGAGCGTGTCGGACGCCTTGGGGTGCGAGAAGAAGGTCGGGTTGAAGTCGAGTCCGATCTTCTTGGCCTTCGCCCAGTCGACCCACGTCTGGAAATGTTCGGGACCAATTTCGTCGCGCTCGACCTTCTTGCCGTTCGTCTCAAGATAGATCGCGTGCAGGTTGAAACGCTGGGTTCCGGGGATCAGAGACATCGCCTTTTCCGCGTCGGCGCGGAGTTCGTCCGGCGTGCGCGCTTTTCCGGGATAGTTGCCCGTCGTGAGGATGCCGCCGGAAAGGTCGCCCGCGTTCTCGAATCCGGCGACGTCGTCGCCCTGCCAGCAGTGGAGCGAAATCTGAATCTTGTCGACGCGTTCCAACGCTTTATCGACGTCGACTCCAAGTTCCGCATAACGTTCTTTCGCGAGCGCGTACGCCTGTTCAATCTTACTCATTCCGCATAACTCCTGAATTTAAGGTTGCGCGTCGCTTGGGAGCGTCGCGACGAAAAATGACAATTTTGCCGATTTTAACGGCAAAATTTTTAAAGTTCTTTTTTAGGGTCGCCGATATAATCCGACGGCGGATTGTTTGCGCGCTCCGGCGGCGTCGCCCCGCGCCCGCTTTTCAAGGAGGAAACCATGAAAGCAGAGAGACGTCATTCTAGTCGCGGCGAAGCGACGTCGCGTCGTCTTCTTCTCAAACGCCTCGCGACCCTCGGGGTCGTTCTTTTCGCGCCCGCGATTCTCGGCGGTCTCGGATGCGCGACGGCGAACGACGATTCTCGTGGAAAGAACGGTTTTCAAACGATTGACGACGTGCTTAAACGCAAACGACCGGGTGAGGAAAAAAAATGACTCCGAAACGACTTCCGAGTAATCGCGACGAAAACCTGTCGCGTCGTCTTTTCGTTAAACGCCTCGCAGTTCTCGGCGCGGTCGTTCTCGCGCCCGCGCTTTTCAGCGCCTCGGGGTGTCAGACGATGAAAAACGCGTTCGGGGGAAAAGACCAGCCAAAGTCGTCGAAAACGATCGACGACGTGCTCAGCGAGAAACGTCCGAGCTGGTGATTCTCTTCTTCCTCAACGCTCAACCCGACTATTCGACGGCGCGCGATTCTTAACGACTCGCGCGCCGTTTTGTTTCCGCTGTCGCGCGTTTACGCTTCCAGTTCCGCCTCGTCTCCGCTGTCGTTGTTGGGATCAAGCGTTCTATTCGCCATGAGCGCGGCGATCCAGCGCGTTTCCGGGAAGGAGACGAAAATAATCTTCATGACGACGGCGAGGGGCGGCGAGAGGAACATTCCCACCGGACCGAGAAGCCATCCGAAGAAGATTAACGCGATGAGTACGATCAAGGGGGAAAGGTCCAATCCCTGTCCGAGCAACTTCGGTTCCAGAACATACCCGACGGCGCAGTTAATGACCGCGAACGCGACCGCGTCGACGCACCCGATCGCGACCCCGTGCTCGATCGTCGCCAAGACGATCGGAGGAATCGCCGCGACGACCGAACCGATGTTCGGAATGTAATTGAGTAGGAACGCGACAAAGCCCCAAAGGAGCGGATACTGAACTTTCGAGAGGAACATGAGGCCCGTGACGAGAACGCCGACAAGGAGGCTCATTTCCGTCTTGATCGCCATGTAATGACGAATATCCGAGAGGACGCCGAGAACGCGCGTGTCTTTAAACTCGCGCTGTCCAAACGCCGCGGCGAGCTTCTTGGGAATCTTCGCCGTCTCGACGAGCATGAAGACGAGGAGCAGGGTTATGATGAGCGCCGTGCTCGCAAAATAACTGAGTTCGCCCGCGAGACCTCCGAGGAATCGGAACAACTGCTGAGAACTCAATTTGACCGCGTTGAACGCTTGGTTCTTACCGACAAACGCGTCGTCGCCAGGGTCGTAAGGATCAAACTCGTCGTCGTAGGCGGGGTTGGCGTCGTCGCTAAAGAGGGCGCCGTCTTTGAGAATCTCAGGGGGCGTCTTAGGGAGCAGACGCGATTCTTGCGCGTCCGCCGGCGCAAGTCTTCCCTGCGAGACGGGACGCGCCGTCGGCTCGGCCTCGCCGTTTTCCGCGTGGGCGACCGGCGACTCGGCGTCGTTCGTCGGCCCCGCGTCCAACGTCGCTTCCGTCGCGGAATCTCCGGCGACCTCGTCGTTTGTCGCGAGCTCCGTTCCCTTGCGCGCAGGAAGTTCGATTGCTTCGAGCGCGTCGCGAGAGTCGTTTAGGGTCGCAAGTTCGGCGACTTTGCCGTCAACCTGCGCGGAAACGGGGGGCGTTTCAACGTCGTCCAACTCGTTGTCGACGCGATTTTCATGGCTTCTTGCGCGCGATCTTTTCGACGGGCGCGAATCGCGCTCGTCCTGAGTCGCGCCGCCGTCGAACGCCGATTCTGAAGATTTTCCTTCCGCCGCTTCTTTTTCATCTGGATCTTTCGGCGTTTCTTCGGGTTCTTTCAGAAAGGGGATAACGTCGCCGAGGTCGAGATTATAACTTTCAAGCGTCGTGATGAAACGATGGCGGTATTCGGGAATATCTCGGGCAAACTGCGCGATTTGCGAACCGACAATCGTGGCGGCGCCGCCGCCGACGAGAAGAACTCCGACGATGACGACGGAGAGCGAGAGCCAACTCGCCAAACCGCGATTCCTGAGCCAATTGACCGGCGAAATGAGGAGCGCCGCGAAAAAAGTCGCCATCAAAAACGGACCGAGGACGCTTCGCGCCGCGTGTAGTCCGGCGAGGATAATCACGATCGAACTGATGATGACGCAATAGTTCTTGAGCAGGCTCGGAGCGGAACGCTTCGGACCTGATTCTTCCTGTTTTTTCATTGAATCGACGCTTTTCTCCATGGAGAAAGCCCCTTTGTGTTTAACGCCGTTTCGTTACGAGCATTTGGGTGGGCGTGAGCGACTTAACGACGATGATCGGCGCTCCCGTCGGCAAATCTTCCGGGTCGTCGGTGAACGCGTCGTACTCCATCGTTCGTCCCTGCTGAACGATTTCAATCTTGCCCATCCCGCGCCGTTCGGCGGGAATCTTCAAATAAACGACGCCTTCCGCGTTTTCTTCCGAGCCGGAGACAATCGCGCCGTTCGCGTTGAACGAGGAGAGCGTTCGCATAAGACGGTAGACCAGCCACATCGCCCCCAAACCGAAGAGAATCGCGACGAGCAGCGCGACAGGCTCGCTCGCGCCAAATTCCTGCGCTCCGAGCCCGCCGAGTCCGAAGAACGCCACGCCCGCCGCAAGAGAGCGCAACGAGAACGCGCGAAGGAACCCCGCGCCCCCGTCGTGAGAGACCTCGCCGCCCGACGTATCCGCGTCCAATTCCGTATCCACGTCGACGTCGCCCCCGTCGAGCCCGTCCCCGCCCATTCCAAGCAAACCCAGCAGGAGACTAATCGTTACGATGACAAACCCAAAGACGGCGCAAAAAAAGTACAGCTGAGCCATGTTCCGCCTCCTAAGTTTTCGTTGAACTTTACGGGTAAAACGTCCGACCGTTACGTTCGTGAATTGTAGTTTGTTCGGGGGACAAATGCAAGAATACCAGCCTTTTTTTCTAAAATTTTCTAAAGCCGGGTCGATAAGATGAAATGAACGTAGTAAAATAGACAAACTGAAAAACTTTGAAAATTCAAATAGAATTTAACAGCTGTAAAAGGCGCGTTTTGTTTGTTCGAGGCGCGCCCCTACCCGCTATGAGGTCAGATATGTCGCTCTTTACGTCATTACTCGGCGGTCCGGCGCTCTTCGGAGAGGCTGGAACCGTCGTCGCGGTCGCCGCGATTCTCGTCGCCTTCGTCTTCTTCGGCGTGATTATCCTTTTTGCGTCGCGGTATAAGAGGTGCCCGAGCAACCAGATTATGGTGATCTTCGGTAAATCGGCGAGCCAGTCGTCGGCGCTCTGCATCCACGGCGGCGCGAAATTCATCGTGCCGCTCCTGCAAGATTACGCGTTCCTAAGCCTCGAGCCGATGCAGATTGAAATCCCGCTGCGCGGCGCGCTCTCGATGGAGAACATTCGCGTCAACGTCCCGAGCGTTTTCTCGATCGCGATCGGCACGACGCCCGAACTTATGCAGAACGCGGCGATTCGTCTTCTCGGCATGACGCGTCCCGCCGTCGCGAAGCAGGCGGAAGACGTCATCTTCGGTCAGTTGCGTCAGGTGATCGCGTCGATGCGGATTGACGAAATCAACCGCGACCGCGAGGTCTTCCTTCAGAACATTCAGCAGTCGCTCGAACCGGAGTTGCGTAAACTCGGCCTCATTCTCATCAACGTGAACGTCACGGACATCACGGACGAGTCGGGCTACATCGAGGCGATCGGTCAGAAAGCGGCTTCGGAAGCGATCCAGAAGGCGCGCGGCGACGTCGCGGACAACGAGCGCATGGGCGAAATCCGCGTCGCCGACGCGGAGAAGGACAAGGCGATTCAGGTCGCCAACGCCAAGAAAGAGCAGACGATCGGAACGCGCGAAGCGGATCGTCAGCAGATCGTCAAGACGGCGGAAATCGAGCAGGAACAGGCGGTTCGCCTCGCCGACCTCGAACGCGTCAAGCTCGTCGGTCAGCAGTCTGCGGAATTCTCGCGCGACGCCGAGATCAAGGAAGCGGAGCGCGACATGCGCATCAAGCTCGCCGACGCGAACGCGGAGGCGGTCAAGGGCGAAAACCTCGCGCAGGCGGTCGTCGTGAACTCGACCGCGGAACTCGCGGTCAAGAAGGCGGAAGCGTTTGAATTGAGCGAAACGCGCAAACGTCAAGCGAACGCGACCGTCGAAGAGGCGGAGCATAAAGCGCAAACGCTCGCCGCGACGGCGAGAGCGGCGCGCGTCGAAGCGGAACGTCGCGCGGAACTCGAGGCGCCCGCCAAGGCGGAGAAGGCGCGCGTGATCGTCGAAGCGGAGGCGGTCGCGGAACAGAAGCGCATCGAGGCGGAAGGCGAGGCGGCGGCGATCTTCGCGAAGCTCGAAGCGGAAGCGCGCGGTCAGTATGAAATCCTCAAGAAGAAGGGCGAGGGTCTCCACGAGATCGTCAAGGCGTGCGGCGGCGCGAAGGAAGCGTTCCAGATGCTCATGCTCGATCATTTCGACGAGCTGGTCAACGCGTCCGCGCAGGCGATTTCGTCGATCAAGTTCGACAAGGTCGTCGTCTGGGACGGCGCGGGGGGCGCGAACGGCGCCGACGGCGCGACCGCGACCTCGAACTGGCTCCGCAATATGGCGAAGACGCTCCCGCCGATGCTCGAAGTCATGAAGGAAATCGGCGGCGTCGAATTCCCCGAAATCCTCGCGAAACTCGACGCGCAGAACGCGACCGACGTCGAATCGAAGCCCGCCGACGTTTCCGACGAAACGCCCGAAGACGCTTCCGATTCGGGCGACAAAGACGTCTGACCCTGTTCAATCTCTGGTAAACGAAGCGCGGCGCCCGAAAACGATTCGGGCGCCGCGTTTTTTAATCGCCAGACCTCCGCGCCTAAGAACGTTCCCGCGCCGTTCTCTCTACCGACGCTCGACTTCCGTTTGAAAAAGGCGAGCTGCTGAGAACGCGGTTCTCAAAGGGCTCCTAGCAATTCAAGATCGTTTCCGTACGCGCCGCAGTCGTCCGGCTAAAACCCGCGCAACAGAACAGTTGCAGAAGCAATCGTTGAACGTCGTTGGGGCGAATGAACCTGATTGGCGAGCGTCCTACGCTCCAACGTTTCCCAAAGAAGGTTACGTCGCCTTCTTGTCGGCGAGTTTCTGGACGTTCTTAAGGGACAACCCCGTCAGCTCGGCGATTTCTTCAACTTCCATGCCGCCGCGCTGGAGCAACTTTTGAGCAATTTCAACTTTGCTTTTCTTTTCTCCTTTCTTTTCTCCCCTTTTTTCCCCTCTTTTTTCTCCTCTTTCCATCGCCTCGCCCGTGATTTCTTCCGCCCACGCCGCCAGTGTTCCAGCCATGATTTCCACTCCTTTCCGGGTATATTTGAAATATCGAACCTTATCCGCCAAGGACTTAAAATTCATTTCCTTCGGATCTTTGCACGAAAGGTCGGATATAAGCTTGCCCAACTCCGTACCGAGATCCCTGTAAGAACCGTTCACATAAATAATATGCGCTTCGTCGCCGAAGAGTTCGCCGCCCATTTCCTCGATTCGTCGATCAATGTGGTAAATAGGCTTGCCTCCGCCAAGAGGATCGAGTTCCGTAATGAAAATAACGTAGGTCTCCGGAAGTTTGTCGAAGTCCTGACCATGTTTTAGCGTCTTCGCGTCGATAACGCTCGAATGATAACGAGCTCGTTTGCGTCCCGCGCCCGCGTTTGCCCGCTGAATCTCGATGTTGTAGAGTTTGCCCGAACGATCAGTCGCCGTAATATCGAACTCGAGATCACGCCCTATCAGACTCTTAACGACCTCTTGCGTTTGAACGCGCGTGACGATCAAATCCGGCTTTTTTAGAATGATTCGGACGATCAACTGGACGTTTTCAAGGTCGTCTTTAAGGCAGACGTTCATGAAACGATCGTCCATAAGACAAAGGTCTTCAACCTTTCGTCGCGATTCGCTACGGTAGTTTCTTGCGCTCATCATTTTTCCTCGGCGTCCCCCCCCTACGCCCGCATTATACCAAGAATAGGACCGCGTTTCAATTGTTTCCTGAAAAATGTTTGGCGCGTTTCCGTCGCGAACCGTCAGTCGGGGACGCGTCCGCTTTGGAGCAGTTTGAGCGGCTCCGTTCGGCCCGTTTGGATCGCGGGGTAGAACGCCGCGGCGACGCAGAGGATAAGCGTTAGCGACAGCCCGACGAGCAGCCCTTCCGGGGGGAGAACCATGGCGGGATTGCGCGTTCCGAACATGCTTTGACCGAGTTTGAGCGCGCCTCCGGCGGCGAACGCCCCGAAGGCGAAGCTCGCGGAGGACGCGATGAGCCCGATCATGACGCTTTCCGCGAGGATAATGCGGACGATCGCGCCGCGCGTCGTCCCGAGCGCGCGCATGATCCCAAACTGCCAGCGTCGCGACCGGACCGAGTTGGCGACGGCGCCGACGACCGCGATCGCGGCGATTGCAAGCGTCGTGAGCGGCGTCTTGCTCAGTCCCCAGATGACGGAGTCCGCGCGGCGCGTGATCGAGTCCGCGAGCGACTTCCGCGTCGAAAGCTTCGCGTACGCCGTTCGCGCGGCGCCGACCGCCCCCGTCGTCCCCTCTTCGGCAAGGTCGCGCCTGAGGTTCCGAAGCGCGAGCCG
>CAMZHY010000179.1 GCA_947307005.1 uncultured Planctomycetaceae bacterium | reverse complement strand
GTATTGACTCAGACGCGTATCTTCTTTATAAAGAGGGCGGTCGAGTCCCGTCGCATTTTCCTCGTTTAGCGTTTTCGTCCATTCGGAAAAATGCGTCGATAAGCGAAGAAAGGCGGCTTTTGTCGTTTAGACGGAGGCGATTTAAGACTTGTTTTGGGCTGTCAGGCTTCGAGTGGACGTCTGACCAAAGAGCCAAAGCGTTTTATCGACGCGACTCGTTTTATCGGAAGAACCGACGCGACGGAAAATCTTGGCGCGCGAGCCGTTCCTTTTTCGATTAAGAACGGCTCGACGCGGGTCGAAAAGACGATTACGTCGCGGGGTCCCGCATAGCGTCGCGGCAAAAACGCCAAAGAAGAAAATTGATTGGTTCGTTCTTAGAACGGCTATTACGGATAACAACAGCGCGAGATTGCGCGATTGGTCGTAAAAACGCTCGGTTGGCGAGCGCGTTCCGACGGATAAGCATTAAAGAAGGAGTTTAGCATGATGTTCTTTAACAACAGAGGTCAGCGGTCCAAGAATCAGGCGAAACGCCGCGTTAGCGTCAGTTCTCCTTTGAAACCGCGTCGCCTCATGACGGAAGCGCTCGAAGAACGCCAACTCCTCGCTGTCGGAGTCTTGGGAACGGCCTCGTCCGCAGTCTCTGAAACCGCAAATATTATCAGCCTCTCCGACGTCGTTTCGATCGACTCGCTCAAGCAGGCGATTGCAAACGCCGCCGCCACCCCGGAGGACGACGTGATCCAGATCAGTCCCGCGACGTTGCAGTTCGCGTCTTCGTCGGACGAAATCACGATCGACGTCGATTCTTCCACAAGCGGCGCCATCGCCATCGAAGCCGTCGGCGGCGACGTCACGATCGACGCCAACTCGCTCGCGCGCGCGTTCTCTATCAAGAACGGCGACGTTACGCTTCAGGGAATCACGATCGTCAATGGTAACGCCGACTACGGCGGGGCGATCGCCAACGCCGGCGATCTGACTCTCATTGGCGTAACGCTCTCAAACAACACGGCGTCCCACTCGGGCGGCGCAATCGCCAATAGCGGCGCGTTGTACGTTCAAGACTCCGTTATAACGGACTCCTATAATTCAGGAGATGGCGTCGCAATTTACGACGGTGATTTTTCTTGGCCCTCCACCGACGGTCCCGAATGGTCGGTCATTCCTGACCAAGTCGGTTCCAAAGGGACGACGCTCAATGTCGATCTGACCCAATACGTCAACTCTGGAAACTGGACCTATTCTGTCGCAATCGCCGATTCAACGAGTTCCATTCTCGCATCTGCTCCGAAACTGAGCGGTTCTGGAATCCTTTCCTTCTCGTTCATCGGCGACGACGCGTACTACGGCGAGGACGATTACTCTCCTATCGCCGTGACCGTAACCGCAACCGACGGTTCCAGTTCCGCATCTACAACTTTCCAAGTCTCTCTCGCGGAACAAACGTCCGTCACCCTCGCCGCGATTCTCTCCAACATGACTTTGGGAGACGCTAAAAGCGAATACCTGCATGGAACGGCGCGGCGCCCGACCGGATACGCCTGCGACGACGGTCTGCCCTCGCCTACGGTCGTAGACGTCAGCGACAGCTTGACCGTCCAAGTTTGGCTTCAAGACTTTGACTGGATCGACTATGCCGACAAAACTTGGGACGCCGGTGATTACTCCATCATGGGAGTCGAGTATCGGTTGCATCTTGAAAATGCGACCATAACTGGATTTACCGATAATACTGATCTCACAAGATCCGCGTTTACCCACAAGAATATTGGCGGCGACTACCTCTTTGCCGTGTCTTACACTCAAGGAGCTAACTTCGGATACGAAGAAGCGCTCCTTTTGGATGTGATTACGATTGAAGCGATTGATCCGTCGAAGCCTGTAAGCGCGACCGTCTACCAGAACAGCACAGACTGGAAAAGTCCGTGCCTTACGCGAATGTACAGCGAGCCTATTGAACGCGATCCGTCGAGAAGCCATATCAACGTCGATCCGTCGCAAACGCTCTTTATCAGTACGATCTCTAACTCGTCCGAGCCGCTCTCCAGTCTTCCCGGTCAGCCGTTCGATACGAATATTTCCCGAGCGGAACTCGACTCCGAGACGCTTGCAGTCTCTTCCGCAAGCGTTGCGACCGCCAAGTCGATGATCGTCTCGAACTCGGTTATAGTCGGCAGCATCGGCTCTGGCAACGGCGCCATTTACATCGCTGAGGACGGAACCGCCGCGCTTTATAACGTAACGATTGCCGACAACACGTCTTCTGGCGCCGCCGTTTATTACGCGGGAACCAATTCCAATGCGGTTGCCGTCGCCAACTCGATTATTGTAGGCAACGCTTCTTCGCCGCTCTTCGGGATTAACTCCGCGCCCGGCAGCCTTGTCGACGCGTCCGGTATTTCGAATGCGAAGGTTTATTCGGGCGGCGCGCTCTTTACCGACGCCGAAAACGGCGATTACTCCCTCGTTAGCGGTTCCGAGGCCTTGAATATCGGCGACGCCTCTAAGGCGCTTGATATCCATGGCGACGCGTTAACCGTCGACCTTGCGGGCAATGATCGTTTCTCCGGAACGATCGACGCGGGCGCCTACGAATTCCAAGGCGGAGTTCCCGCCGCGCCGACGAACGTCACGATTTCAGACTATGTCGAATCGAACAAGGCGCCCGTCTTGAGTTGGACCGCGTCGACTTCGAGCGACGTCTTCGCCTATTACGTCTATGCAATCGACGGCGGCGATTCGACTGTCATTGCGACGGTAGATACGACGTCCTTCGACGCTCTTTCCTCCGTCGTTAGTCTCGTCGATAACCAGCTCTACAATTTTGGAGTTGCGGCGATAAACGAATACGGCGTCTCCCCGATCGCGTCCGTCACGCTCAATACGGTCGTCGCGCCCGAAGCGCCAACGAACGTCGCCTTCGACGAGTATATAGGCGGAACCTCCGCGACTTTGACTTGGACTGCGTCTGAGAACGCGACCGCTTATAGGGTTCAAACGCTCAACGCGTCGAACGTCTGGGAGACCGTCGGAACCGTCGCGGAAACAAGTTACACTGCGACCGTTGAAGAAAACGCGACTTATTCTTATCGTGTTTCCGCGTTCAAGACCGTCGGTTCTGAAACTAAATATTCCGCAGCCGTCGCGGCCGATCTCAATACGGTCGTCGCGCCTGCCGCGCCGAAAAACGTAGCGTTTGACGAGTATACGGGCGGAACTTCCGCGACCCTGAAATGGACCGCTTCTCCAAACGCGACCGGGTACATGATCGAGGCGCTCAACGCTTCAAACAAATGGGAAACCGTTGGAACCGTTACGGGAACGAGTTACGTCGCGACCGTCGAAGAAAACGCGACCTATTCTTATCGCGTTTCCGCTTTCACGACTGTCGACGAGGTTTCCAAGTTCTCTAAAACGGTCAGAGCGAATCTCAATACGATCGTCGCGCCCGCCGCGCCGTCAAACGTCGCTTTTGCCGAATATACGGATGGAACCTCGGCGACGTTAACTTGGAACGCTTCGGAAAATGCTTCCGGTTACATTGTCGAGACGCTTAACGCCTCGGACGTTTGGGAGACGGTCGGAACCGTTACGGAAACGAGTTATGTCGCGACTGTCGAAGAAAACGCGACCTATTCCTACCGCGTATCCGCTTTCACCACCGTCGGTTCTGAGACAAAGTATTCCGCTGCCGTCGCGACCGATCTCAATACGGTCGTCGCGCCCGCCGCGCCAACGAACGTCGCTTTTGCCGAGTATACCGGCGGAACCACAGCTACCTTGAAATGGACCGCTTCTCCAAACGCGACCGGTTATAGGGTTCAAATCCTCAATGATTCGAACGTCTGGGAAAACGTTGGATTCGTCAAGGAAACGAGCTACGTCGCAACCGTCGAAGAAAACGCGACCTATTCCTATCGCGTTTCCGCCTATACGACCGTTGATTCCGTCACTAAACTTTCCAAGACGGTTAGGGCGGATCTTAACACGCTCGTTCCTCCTTCCGGAGCGCTCAATCTTGTCGTCTCCAACTACGATTCCGACGCCGGAACCGCGCGACTCGCATGGACCGCTCTTGACTACGCCGACCACTACGTCGTTTATGGACAAACGAACGGCGGCGCATGGACTACGCTTGCGGAATCGGTTGCAAGTTCGCCATATACGCTCACAGGAATCGTCGCCAATACGAGTTACGCGTTCCGCGTCGCCGCCGTAAACGCCGCTGGCGTCGGCGCGACGGAAGACGTATCCTTTGAAGCGACTTTGGCGCCTTCAACTCCCGCCGACGCCGCCTTTGGCGCGCTCGACGCCGGAAACAATTCCATCGCGATTACTTGGTCCCCCGTTCCCAATGCAACGGGTTACATTGTCGAAGCGTTCAATAGCGAAACCGGCGAGTGGGACGTCGTTGTTCGCCCCGACGACTCCGAAACGTTCTACGTCGTTACAGACCTCGAAGAGGGCGTCGCTTACTCCTTCGCCATCTCCGCTTACAACGACGCTGGCGTCTCCGAACCGACGTACGTCTCCTATACCATATCCCCGATTCCGGACGCGCCCGCCAACCTGACCGTCGTCTTCAACAAGCCGGCGAAGAGCGCCAACCTCTCTTGGACCCTTTCCGAGGGCGCGGAAGGCTACAATGTGTATCAACAGTCCGGAACGGGCGCGACTTGGAAGAAGATCGCCACGATGACGTCGATTTCCAACGAGTACACCGTTCAGAACCTCGAAACGAACGCCATTTACTACTTTGCCGTTTCCGCTTGGAACGAGTCTGGCGAATCTGATTACTCGATCGTGGAACTCCTGACCGACGTCTCTCTTGAGGCTCCGACCGATTTCGTCGTCGATTCTTACAACGCCGAAACGCATCGCGCGACGATGAGTTGGGTCGACAACGCGACCGACGAGGTAGGGTATGAAGTTCAATACAGTCTTGACAACGAAACGTGGATTTCCGCCGCGACTCTTCCCGCCAATGCCAATACGCGCGTGGCGAAGGGGTTGACGCCTGGCAAGACCTATTACTTCCGCGTCGCGGCGTTTGACGACTACGGATACTCCGACTGGGCGACGACGACCTTCGACGTTCCCGCCGAAATTCCTGCGGCTCCGTCTAACGTCGTCTTTAGCGACTACGACGCCGACGCAAAAACGCTCCTCGTTTCGTGGGACGACAACTCCGACGACGAAGTTGGCTTCCGCGTCCAATACAGCACGGATCAAACGAACTGGCGCACCGTCGCGACGACGAACGCCGACGTCGCTTCCTACACCGCCGTCGGTCTTGTTCCCGGCAGAACCTATTATTATCGCGTCGCAGCCGTTGGTCTCTATGGCGATTCCGACTATTCCGAAGTCGCGTCCTACACGGTGGAATCGACCTCGGTTGAAGTCCCAGCCGCGCCGTCCAATATCGTCTTCTCTGACGTCGAGTTCACCTCGAACGGCGTGAACGCGACAATGTCGTGGACGGATAACTCGAATAACGAAGACAAGTTCGTCATTCAGTTCAGCTACGATAACGAGAACTGGCTTGGCGCGGGTTCGACGGAAGCTAATGTGACGACGCGTACGGCAACGGGGCTTGTCGCGGGCAAGACTTACTACTTCCGCGTCGCGGCGTATAACGCCGCCGGTTATTCCGACTGGGCGACGACGACCTACGTCGTTCCCACCGCCGACATTGCCAAACCGGGCGATATCGTCTTCGGCGATTATTCCAACGGCAACTTGGAAATGTCTTGGGCGGATAACTCCGACAACGAAGACGGGTTCCTCGTTCAATACAGCTACGACGGTGAGAAATGGAATCGCGCGGGCGTTACGGAAGCCAACGTTAATCACCGTACAGCGACGAGAGTTTCCCCCGGTCGAACCTATTATTTCCGCGTCGCGGCGTTCCAGGGAAGCAGTTACTCCGATTGGGCTTATGGAGAATATACGGCTCCTTCCGGCGTTCCGACTGAACCCGGCGAGATCGTCTTCACGAATTACTCTGCGGAAAACCGCACTGTAGAAATGTCTTGGGTGGACAATTCCAACGACGAAACAGGGTTCCGCATCGAGTACAGTCTTGACGGCGGCGCCACCTGGCGAACCTCCGCTCAGACGTCGGCAGACGTTAATTACCGTACCGCGACTGGATTGCGCGTTGGCGAAACCTATCAGTTCCGCGTCCGCTCTTTCAACGCGTTCGGTTCTTCCGGGTGGACTTACGGTTCCTACGCGGTTCCGACGGCGGACGGAGCGCCTGCCGCTCCGACGAATTTCACATTTGGAGATTACGATCCCGTTACTCGAACGCTCGCGATGTCTTGGACGGACGTTGCCGACAACGAAACGGGCTACAAGGTTCAGTACAGCGTCAATAACGGCGGCTCGTGGTGCTTCGCTGGAAATTACGACGCAAATGTCACGTCTCGACTGGCGACGAGCGTCGTTCCCGGTCGCACGTACGTCTTCCGCGTCGCCGCGTACAACGACTCCGGCAACTCCACGTGGCTCGTCAGTTCTCCCTACGACGTTTCGGATTCGAATTACGTTCCCGCCGCGCCGACCAACCTCGTCTTTGGAGAGTATAACGCCGCCAAGCAGACGCTTCCGATGTCTTGGACCGATAATTCTTCGGATGAAAAAGGGTTCATGGTTGAGTACAGCGTCGACGGCGGCAAGACGTGGAAGGTTTCCGAGTACCTCGGCGCCGACGTCGCTTCTCGCACGGCGACCAAGATTGTCGCCGGCCGCGAATACAGTTTCCGCGTTTCGGCGTACAACAACTACGGCGTCTCGGATTACGCGATCAATTCCTTCTCCGCCGTTACGGTGGACGGGGTTGCCGCGCCGACCAATCTTCTCTTCTCTTACTCCTCCGCAAGACGCCGCGTTTCGGCGACTTGGGAAGGCGACGCGATGAGTTACAACGCTCAGTATAAGCCGAGCGACAGTTCCGAATGGTACGCGTTGACGACGATTGGCAAAACCGCCAGTATCAACAACGCGATCTTCGGCACAGTCTACGATTTCCGCGTCCAATCCGTCGCGGAGGATGGTTCCCTTTCCGAATGGACGGTTGGATCGTTCGACACGACGGCGTCTGAAAGCGGCGCTACGGACGAAAGCGACGCCTTACTCGCGGAAGCGTTCGCAGACTTCTTCGAGGACGACTTCATCGACCTTGACGTCTGACCTCAAAAACTCGATCAGCTTGTAGTGCGAGTTCGTTCTTTATTCCGAT
>CAMZHY010000178.1 GCA_947307005.1 uncultured Planctomycetaceae bacterium | reverse complement strand
GTCGCGCAAATGAGTTGCAATCCTGCGATCGGCGGGGTGGGCAAAGGACATTTCGTCCGTGAAATCGACGCGCTCGGCGGCGCGATGGCGAAGGCGATCGACGCGACGGGGATCCAGTTTCGGATGCTCAATATGCGCAAAGGTCCCGCGATGCGCGGTCCGCGCGCTCAGGCGGACAAACGCCTTTATCAGGACGAGGTCAAGCGAATCGTCGAGGAAACGCCGAATCTTGCGCTACGGCAGGAGAAGGTCGTTGAAGTCGTCGTGGAGCGCGGTCCAAACTGGTCGCCTGACGCGGAGGAAAAGGAGTCGGACGAGCGCGGCGTTCGTTACGAGAACGTATGGCGCGCAGTCGGCGTGCGCGTGGAATCGGACGCGATTTATCGAGCGCGGTCCGTTATTTTAGCGTGCGGCACCTTCATGCGCGGGCTTCTACATTTCGGCGCGCTCCAGTCTCCCGGCGGTCGGATGGGCGAGCCTCCCGCCACGCGCATTAGCGAATCGCTCATGAAACTGGGGATTAGGCTTCTCCGATTCAAGACGGGCACCCCGGCGCGTCTCAACGGCAAGACGATCAATTACGCGAGCGTAGAGGAACAGCCGGGTGACGAGAATCCGCGTCCGTTTTCCTTCATGAACGACAAGCTCGACGTCGAGCAGATTTCCTGCTGGACGACGTGGACGAACCCCGCGCTTCATCAGTTCTTGCGCGACAATCTCGCGCTCGCGCCGATGTTCAGCGGTCAGATTAACTCGACCGGTCCGCGATACTGTCCGTCGATCGAGACGAAGATCGACCGATTTTCGGAAAAGGAACGACATCAGCTTTTCCTCGAACCGGAGAGCCGCCGGACGAACGAGGTCTATATCAACGGACTGTCGACGAGTTTTCCGCGTGAGATTCAAGACCAGATGATACATATGATCGCGGGGCTGGAACATGCGCAGATTATGCGCTACGCTTACGCGATCGAGTACGATTACGCGCCGCCCGATCAACTGCGCAGGACGCTCGAAACGAAGCGCGTTGCCGGACTCTATTTCGCGGGTCAGATCAACGGGACGACGGGCTACGAAGAAGCGGGCGCGCAGGGGCTTGCGGCGGGCGCGAACGCGACGGCGGCGCTGGCGTCCGACCTTGAACCGCTGACGCTGGGACGTGACCAGGCGTATATCGGCGTCATGCTCGACGATTTGACGACGCTCGGCGTCGACGAACCGTATCGCATGTTCACCTCGCGCGCGGAATATCGGCTGCTGTTGCGTCACGATAACGCGGATCGCCGTCTTACGCCGATCGGGCGCAAAATGGGACTCGTCGACGACAAGCGTTGGGCGCGTTTTGAAACGAAGGCGCGCGCAATCGAGGAGACGACGGCGAAGCTCGAGAAGTTGCACGACGAAAACGGATCGTTCCTGAAGTTTCTACGTCGCCCCGAGGTCGAGTGGAAGGATATCGTCGCAAGAGCGCCGCAGTTTGCCGACGTGAGCGCCGAAGTTGCCGAGCAGGTTGAAATCGACGCGAAATACGCCGGATATATCGAGCGTCAGGAGATGGAAATCGCGCGTCAGCGTCACTGGGATTCTCGAAAGATTCCGGCGGATTTCAACTACATGGAGCAGTCCAATCTTCGCGCGGAGACGAAAGAACGACTTGAGCGCGTTCGCCCCGCCGATCTTGGTCAAGCGAGCCGGATTCCGGGCGTTCGTCCGGCGGATATCGCAGTGCTCACGGTGTGCCTTGAGAAAAATCGGTTACAGTCCCACGAATCGTGACGTTTGCGCCGATTTTCGTCGGAGCGAACAGTCGGCGTCGTCTGTTTTTGACGACGCGTCCGCTTTTCCAACGTTCAGAGAACGCGTATTTTTAAGGAGAGAAACGATGAATAGACGAGAAGCGCTTTGCGGCGTCGTCGGCGGAGTCCTTGGAGTTGGCGCCGCGAAATCTGTTTTGGGCGTCGAGCCCGTCGTCGCGCCGAAGTCGCGAGACGAAGCGATCAAACTCTTGACGGAAGTTCGTCAGGGGCAGGCGTATACGGACGAGCCCGTTCCGGAAGAGGATATTCTGAAGATCGTCCAGATCGGCTGCAACGCGCCGAGCGGACATAACGTTCAACCTTGGTTCTTCTCGGTCGTAACGAATCGCGAACTCCTCGCGCAGATCGACAAAGCCGCCAAAGTCGGTCCCGGACGTCTTTCCGTTTCCGGCGGGACGCTCGTTATTTTCGTGTGCTGCGAGCCGACCGATATCGGACGTTACGACGCGGGCGCGGCGGGCGACCGCATGAACGTCGCCGCGAACCTGCTCGGCTACGGTTGCAAAACGGTCATGACCGCGCCGCGCGCCGCGAACGAAAAGGAATTCAAAGAGAAGCTCGGCGTTCCGGATAAGTACGAAGTCTACACGGCGCTTATCATCGGCGTTGAGAAAGAGCGTTCCGTCGACGGCGTTTCCGGCGCGACGACGCGCGAACCGATGGAGAAAAAAGTCGCGTTCGTAAAGTGAACTAACCGAGCCTTTGGGGCCAATTAGGCGAGACTCCCTTTGGCTGATCTATTCCTTGGGGAGTCCTCCGCCTACGGAAAGAAATCCTCGGCGGTCGCATTTTTTATTTGTGTCTTCTAACTGACGGATGAATATGGATTTACCTATCGGTTATTTCCTAGTTGCAGTTTTTCTTTCTTGCATTTTTTTTGATTAATACTGACAACCATACAATTGAGAACCGCAATAACATGAGGGGAGTTTCGGTAATGCGTAGCCCAATATATATTGTTTTTCTTCTTTTCTTGTTTGGCGTCGCTTTATACTGCGACGTAGATAAGCAGATATTGGGCGCTAATGAATTTGGAACCCGTCAGTATGACCATCCCGACAGTATCGGAGTACAATATTATCTTTGGGGGCACAATACCGACGTTCTTAAATCGGCGCCCGTTCCCGCGCGTGAACGAGTCGAAGAAGGAACGCCGCGAGGTCGTCTTGCTTGGAACTTGAGACCTGTTCGTGAAATCCTCCGTTCTTCGGCGTATCGCGACGTGGAAAAGGAGCCGTTGACGCGTTATTTATCGGGAGGCGAGTATGAGAAAGTCGTCGAAATCGCAAGAAAGGGGATTGACGGCCAATTTCCATGGTGGAAGACGAGAAACTCCGTCCAGTTTTTACGATACGAGCATATTCTTGCGATAGCTCATGAACTCAACGGCGATTGGAGAGACGCGTTAGACGCTTACGCCGTAATTTACGGCGATCAGAGCGATGAGTTTGACTGGGCGAATATCCGTATCCTTTATGCGACTGGCAACATGGATCAGGCGTTTCAACGCGTCTGTCACTTGATTCGCGACGTTTCCCATTGTTCCGTCGATTCCGTCAATGAGAAAATTTTCCGAGCGCGCGAGGCTCAAAGGGAGGGTCGTTTTCACATTAACACGTGGGACGAGAGCTTTTATTTGCTGTCGTTTGATCGACGAGGACTTGACCGCGAATGGCTTGCCTTGTGGGGGTTGCGCGACAATTGCGCTAGAGTTGTTTGTCCTGAATTGCATTTCGTGACGACCATCTCTCCTCTTCGGGAAACGGACTCTGAGAAACGTATGAAGTATTTTCCCGACTCTCAGAAGGAATGCTTCGAAAAATTCGTCGCCTTCATGGAAGAAGAATATGCCAAACGCGATGAGAAATCGCCTTGGTATAAAGAGGATGGAGAAGCGCTTGCCTTTCTTCACGAACTCGAGAAAATCCCATATCTGGTCTATCCTAATTCCGCTTCTGATTCAAATCGTGGCGTTGGCGATAGCGAAATCGACGACGAAACGTTTTTACACAAAACTGGATTCGCAGAATCGATTGAAGCCGTAGAGTCGTCGATCGAATCGATCAAAGAGGAGAGCGCGCGTTTTGAAGCGGAACTTGCCGCTCTTGACGAAGCGGAACGCGCTCTTAAGGATGCGTTTAAAGCTTTGGATTCTTCGATTGCGGGAAAATTCGGCGTTTTCGACAAGTCGGAAGAGGAGATTAATTGGAAAGGGTTGGCGGAAGAGTTAGGTTTTCAAGCGCCGAAAAGGCAATTAATGTATGAACTATTGCCGCCCGATCATTTGACGTGGAATTCCGGCAGAGACCTTGAATTTCCCGTTTACGACGACATGCTTCACGGACGTTACGATAAAGCGATCGCTTCGTGTCGCAAAGCGCTGCGCAAGTATTGGGTCTTTGTGGGAGCCGACTCTGAGGCGGAGGGAACGTCCGGACCTTATCCCGTTTTGCTTGGAACGACCAGTCGGCTTCGTTTTTTCCTCTATGTTTACGCGCGCGCCTACGAATTCAAGGAAATGTTTGACGACGCGAAGAGCGTTTACGATCTTCTATACGGCGAAGGCGACGAGGAGTTGAAATGGATTGACGCCAGACTGCGCTTTTCTCGGGCAAAGCGAGAAAATCCGAGATTGAACTCCATTTCTTTTATCTACAAACAGCTTGCGGAGTATAAAGACGTTTGTTTTGACTCCGTTATTGCCGAACTCGAGACGTGGTCGCAATTAGACGACCCTTCCGCCGCTTTTCTCGATATTATCGCCCCGTTTGACTCTCGCGGCGTCGAAGTTCGATATTATGCGGAAGCGCGTCGACTTTACGTGTTGCGCGATCGTTGCGCGCAGACGATTAATCCAAAACTGCACTTTACATTGGACGACAATCCCGCCGTCGCGACAGGCGCTTTTAAGCCGCATCGTCTCGTCCTTCTTTCTCGCGCGTCTTATCTAGCGTTTTTAGACCTTTTGGAGGCGGACTATAAGAATTACCTAGCCCGTCTCAACGGAGAAGAACCGGACGCGACGATTAGAGACGGCATGGAGGTCGCTCGCCAGTTGGCAAGGTTGCCCTACTAGCCCTTGGCGGTCGACAAAACGCCGCCGAACATTGTTAAGACGCGAGCTAAATGATTTGATGCGAACGAGAAAGACTCTCGTTCGCCTCGTTTAGTCGTATACTATGTCGAGCGTCGTCGAATCATTCGACCGCTTGATAGAAGAAGCGGCTTTTCTGGACGGCGCCGCCTGTTATGTATAGTAGTCAGTGAGTTTGGAATGACGTGGACGTTCCGCTGAGGGCGTTTCCGGCGTGACGACGCGTTAGCTGCTGGAAAAAAGTCGAGTTCATGAAGCGGAGATTAGCTTTTTTGACGAGATAGACCAGACTCTTATTGTCTAGACTGTTTTATGAATAGAGTTCACTGGTTGAAGAGCGAGGCATAGGCGTTCTTGGTTTGCGTTTCGGCTTCTATCTTGCTGGAATTGTAGATTTATCCATTGCGTATAGACTTGTTATGGACTTCTGGTTTTTATTTACGCAAGATGGTGGATATTTGTGCGAAATTATAATAGCGTTTCCGAGTTGCATCTAGGCTGGTTTAAATATTTTAAAAAAATTGTTTCCAGCGTCTTGAATTTGAAAATGCTTTCGCTATAATCCAACTTTGCTTATTTGAACATATATTGTCGCTTCATTGAGTCATTTTGTTTTTGAGAAGTTTTATGTCGATCAGCACAAGGGTTTTATTTACATCTTGGCATTTTTATCTTGATTCCTCGAACGGCGCTTCGATCTCCGCGCGCGAGTTGCTGAGAGCGCTTGTCGGTCGAGGTTGGGACGTCAAGACGTTTTGCGGATCGCTCGTTGACAATCCAAACATATCCGACGTTGGAAAAGTTTTGACTTCGCATGGAATTAAGGCGACCCAAGTTGTCGACCGTTTAAAAACGTCTCCTTATGCGATTGAAACTTTTAACGACAGCGGGATTCGCTCGTTGGTCTATTGTCCTCAGGATTCTTCAGCGATTCCCTCAAAATTGACGGGCGAACGTTTTCTTGAATACCTAAAGGTCGTTTTGGAGGAGTTTCAGCCTGATTACGTAATGACCTACGGCGGCTATTGGATGGCGCCGAGGACTCTTGAGATCATTCGTCGTTCCGGCGCTAAATCTGTCTTTTTATTGCAGAATTTCGCGTATAAGGAAAAAGAGTTTTTTGATTCAGTCGATCTTACGCTTGTTCTTTCAAAGTTTTGCGCCGACGCTTATCGCGAACGCGTAGGGATTGAGTCGACGCCTTTGCCGCCGTTGATGCGAAGAGAAGACGTTGTTCCTATCAAGGAGGAATTCGAGACGGCAAAGAAGTATGTCCTCTTCGTCAATCCGAGCCTTTGAAATGGCGAAAGTCCGTCCCGATATACCGTTTCTGGTCGTCGAAGGGTGCGCGACGTCGCGAGAACTTAGCGCGACGGGCGTCGATTTGCGTCTCGGACGAAACGTCTACAGAATGGAGTCGTCGCCGCGACCTCGCGATTTCTACCGTTATGCGAAAATAACGCTCGTTCCGTCCGTTTTTGAAGAAACTTTCGGACGGGTTGCGGCTGAGTCGATGATTTCCGGCGTTCCCGTCGTTGGATCTGATCGCGGCGCGTTACCGGAAGTGATCGGCGACGCGGGACGGCGTATTCATATTCCGAAAAAGTATACGCCTTCGACGACAGACGTTCCCACTGCGGAAGAAGTCGCTCCTTGGCTGGAAGAAATCATTCGTCTTTGGGACGACGAGAGCTACTACGCTCAACGTCAAAAACAGGCGTTAAAACGCGCCGAAGAATGGGATTACGAACAGGTAACGACGAGATATGTCAAAGTTTTAGAGGGCTTGTCTCGCCGCTAGTTTTTCTTTAACTCTTTTACTCAAAGGAGAAACCTCATGTTGTTTTTAAGAAGTAGCAAGAAGGGCGTCGCACAGGTAAAGAAGGAGAAACGATATCTTTCTTTTGAATCTCTCGAACGTCGCGAGCTTTTGTCTGTCTCCCCGATAGAGACGTCGGCGCCGGTAGCGGAGGAGTCCATGCTTGTCGCAACCTGCGACAATACTCCCTCGGTTATCGAAATTCCAGCCGACGTTCTTTCTCAAACGAACGACGTTTATCTCGCTACGACAGACGATCAAGCAAGCGCAGCGCAAGACGTCGCGGAGACGACGGAGGAATTCATAGCGGCGTTAAATTTGGGCGCGGACGACGTTTCCTCTACGCAGGAAGTCGATAATTCCGACGGCGCCGATTCTGAAATTACCCTCTTGGGAGATCAAGATTCTGACGATTCAGATTCCGACGATTCGTCAGACGGTATGACGCGCTCGGGAGGCTCGGGAGGCTCGGGAGGCTCGGGAGGCTCAGGAGGCTCAGGAGGCTCAGGAGGCTCTGGCGGCTCTGGTGGCTC
>CAMZHY010000177.1 GCA_947307005.1 uncultured Planctomycetaceae bacterium | reverse complement strand
CTCCAACCCGTTATAATACGCGGTCGCGCCTTTATATTCGGTTTTATCCTTCGCGACGTTGTTTTTGCGAAAAGGACTCAAATTGCAAACACGTCTTGTGGTATATAGTGTCTAGTTGGTTGTTATATACTATATACAAAGTCAAACGAGTTTTCACCTATAAACGTTCTTCTGATTTTTTCCACAAATCTTCTACTTTGACTTTCGTAGCGTTTATTGTTAAAAATCGAGTCGAGGCAGTCGTTGACGATGGTATTTTGAAACATTATTTTCGCTCTGTATACGCCAATTCGAATAAGGGTTTTATTTCTAAATTCTTTTCTTTTTCATCAGCCATTATATAGGCTTGACGGGTCAGTAAACAGTGGGCGCATAAAACGAGATGAAGGTACTTTTCAATCGCTCGATGGTAATCGCCCAAACCCAAATATTGTTTTGACGTTTTGAATAAAATCTCAATATCCCATCGATTTCGATACGTCGTCACGACCTCTTCAGGTGACAACGAAGTATCGTTTGTCGCCAACGTTAATATTTTAGTCTCGCCCTTGCGTTGGCTACAAACGATTTTCACCAAACCGATCTTTGAAATATAGCCAAAATTGGACGCTAATTTATGCAATAATATCGAACCTTTGATCGGCGTGTATTTGCCATGCCATCGCATTAATCCAACGATATGCGAACCGATTTTAATCGTATTCTTTTTACTGCCTGCAATGGTAAACATTCGATTGCTTTTAACGGCTCCGATATATCGGAACCCCATTTCATTACACGCCTTAACTACTTTTTGATTCAGGTAATACTTATCAAAAACGACGGTGACTTTTGTCTTTTTCGTCACGTCGAGCGAGCGGATTAGTTCTGCGGCAAGTTCATTGATCGTTTGACGATTCGTCCAGCCATATTTCATCGCAAGATTCGAGAAGTTGTTTTTACCAACCCAAATTTTGATTCAGTAAGGGATCGCTACCCCTCGATAAATGATTGCACACGCGACAAGGATATGACCTTTAGCGTATCTTTTTTCTGCATGAAGGAATATTTTACTTACGGCTTCCATCTTGAAGGCGCGTTTCTCATTTTCCGTATCGTCGAGCGCCAGATAAAGAGGGTCTCCCTCTTTCCAGCCAAGCGATTTCAAAGTTTGTTTTGCAGTACGACGAAGTAAGGATTGGCAATCCCAATCTCGCTTGTTGAAAAAATTATCATACGACTGTCGCGTTCTTTGGGCGCCTAGTACAACTGGCGCGTTACCGCCCTCGGCGACGGAACCAATTACGCCGATTCTAATCCCACTTCGGCGCGAACCGCGAAGCCGCGTCAGAAACTCGCGACGCCGAGCGCTTCGTCAAGCGCGACGACAAAGTCGATAACGGTTTCTTGGGATTCCGTCTCCAATGCATCCGGGTACGCCGTCTCCTACAAGCTCTCGAGCGCGTCGAGTTCGGCGTGGTCGAGCTATGTTGACGTCGGGACGAATCGCAGCTATATGATCGGCAATTTGACGTCGAACACGAAGTACGACGTCCGCGTTATCGCGAAGGGCGAGGGCTTCAATTACTCGAACTCCGACCCCGCGGCGCTGACCGTTACGACCTCCGATCTTCAACCGCTTTCGACCCCGACGAGCCCGCGCGAAACGGCGAAGACGGAGACATCGATCACCGTCGCATGGAACGGCGTCGCGAACGCGAGCGAGTATAGAATTGCTTGGAGAAATACGGCGGACTCCGCAAACACCTACGTCCGTCTCGTCGCCGGGGCGACGTCTTATACGCTGACCGGACTCGACAGCAGCGCATCCTATTACTGGAAAGTTCAAGCGCTTGGCGACAACGTTAATTACGTTGATTCCGCTTATACGACGGCGCGAGAGGTTACGCTACCCGAAAAACTCCCGACTCCAAATGTTGACCCGTGGGCTACCTCGACGTCGGTTAATCTCCTCTGGAATTCGGTCGTCAACGCAAACGGGTACGCCGTCTCCTACAAACTCTGGGGCGCGTCGAGTTGGTCGAGCGAGATTAACTTTGGAACGAATCATTATATAATTCAAGGACTGACGCCGGATACCGAGTACAGTGTGAGAGTCAGAGTGCTAGGCGATGGAAACGACTACGTGAATTCCGATTATGCGACGTTGACCGTGACGACGAAATCGAGTCTGCCGTCGTTTTCGGCGCCGACCAACTTTCACAATACGGCGAAGACTCCGACTTCGATTACCGTCGCATGGGACGCTGTGACAGACGTAACGATACGGAGATATGAGATTTCCTACAAACTCGCGAACGCGTCGAGTTCGAGTTGGTCGAGTGGAATTGACGTCGGAGCGAATCTCAGCCGTACGATTACCGGATTAGCGCCGGGATCTACGTATAACGTGCGCATCAAAGCAATTGGCGATTACATCGAGTATGACGATTCCAATTACGCGACGAGACCCGTGACGACTTCGAATCTTGGTTCGAATTCCAGCATGGAAACTCCTTCGACGTTTGTCTCGACAAACTTAGACGTCGTCGATCCTTACGACGGTCTGATTTCACTCCGCGAAGCGTTCGATTACGCCGCTTCCGGCGGTACGATTACGTTCGCTAGTTCTCTCAAAGGGAAAACGATCGCGCTCGATCCAACGCTCGGTCAACTTTCGACGAGTAAATCATTAACGATCAACGCGACCAATCTCCGCAATACGACGACCTCCGAACCTGGACTGACGATCAGCGGTCAGAACGCGACAAGAATTCTGGAGCTTGAGGAGGGCGCCGACGTAAATATTTATTGGATAAAGTTCGCGAACGGCTCCGTGAAGAATGGCAGGTATGCATCCGAGACCGGCGGCGGCGCTATTTACAATGACTGCGCGACATTATCGCTCAATAATTGCGTGATTAGCGACAATGAATCAGATTGGGGCGGCGGGATATACGCATATACAGGCTGGAATGACGAATGGATATGTGAGAACATTAGCAAAACAACACTTACTAATTGTGTCTTAACAAACAATAACGCTACTGGTTCAGATAATGAATCGGGCGGCGCTGTTTTCGCTGACCATTCGACTTTGTTGCTCCAAAATTGTACGATCACTGGTAATGAGTCAACCAAAATGGGTGGCGGAATCTATTCTCATTTTGGCGAAACCACGCTCGTCGGCTGCACTGTGTCGAACAATGTTGCTAGCGGTGACGGCGGCGCTATCTACGCAGACAGAGCGACGCTATTGCTCGAAGATTGCTCGATCCACGAGAATGAAGCGGAGTTCGGCGGGGGATTGTTCGTTCCCGGTTGCGAAACTAAGCTCAACAATTGCTGGTTGTTTAGCAATATCGCCAGTACAAGCGGCGGCGCCATTTATTATGGAGCGAACATATCATCAATATCAGTTAGCGATTGCACCATCCACTCCAATAAAGCTGGATGGCAAGGCGGAGGAGTCGGTTTCAACTATGGCGACGCCACGTTTTCCAATTGCTGCATAAACTACAATGAGGCTCAGTATGGAGGCGGTTTGTACTTTAGCTATTACATATACAAGGATTACGAGGACAAGGCGACCTTCTACAATTGTACGATCGTGGATAATACGGCGGAGATAAGCGGCGGAGGCTTTTGGAGCGGAGCCAAGGTTCTCAACTCATATAATACGATTATTGCGCGTAATACAGCGCCAGATTGGGCTGACGTCCATATTCAAGACGGCGGCTACGGCACCGCTGCTTACGCCTATAATACGCTTTCAAGCTATACAGACTGGACAAGCGGCGCGAATAACCTAATCTATGATGCGACGAAACCTCTCTTTAAAGGTGTGGGATTGTATTGGGACGGCTATTGGCTCGCGACCAACTCCCAAGCGATCAACAAGGGCGGCAACCAATACGTGTCGACGAGCGTCGATTTGGCGGGCAAGACGCGCATTGTCGGCGGGACGGTGGATATCGGCGCTTACGAGTATCAGACGGGCTCTTCCGCACTTCTCGATTCTGGGGCGGGGCTCTTCGAGGAGTTCTTTGACGAGCTTCTCGCCGCGAACTTCGAGGCGTGACGGTTGATCGGGCGATCAGTAACGGTCGACCGCCAATAACAACGCCGCCGCGACGCTCCCAGTAGGGCGTCGCGGCGGCGTTATTTTTATTCCGACTTGGTTTGCGGGGACCGTAGGATGTCGGGGATCGTTTTTTCTTGTCGCGCATGCGCGTCGCGGGCTAGCCGAGAAGCAAAGGGCGTTCATATAAAACGCTCCCGAAATAACGGCGACAAGTCTTGAAGATAAAGGCTTAATGCGTTACAATGGGGACGCAGGCGGAGGGCTTGTCGACGCATGGGGGCGCGGCAGGTTGCGATTAAAACGGCGACGAAAGCGCGGCTCGTTCCCCCCGCTGACTTTTTAGTCGGATATTATTCATTTTTATTATAAAATCAAGGACAGTCGCGAAACGACGTTTGTTAAAGGATTATATATGGGAAAACTATCCCTTGCGGCGCTTCTTTTTAAACGCAATATTTCTCGCGACGGACGGTCTGTCCGCGCGGAGAATCCGCGAACGCGCGCGTTGCGGCTGGAAAGCCTCGAGTCTCGCGAGCTCCTCTCCGCGACGGAAACGTTCTATGCCGCCCCGCCGGCAGATAGCGTCGCCGCAGTCGAGGCGGTCGACTTTGGCGCGATCGATTTGTCGAACGCCGTTTCTTCGGGAACGTGGCTTGTTTCGTCGACCGGCGACGACGGGACCGTCGAAGGTACGCTCCGTTACGCGCTCGCCAACGCGGCGGACGGCGACACGATAACCTTCGACGCGAGCCTGCAGGGCGCGACGATCACGGTCGGCTCCGAGCTTACGACGGGCAAAACGCTGACAATCGACGCGTCGAATCTGTGGAACGCGTCGACGGGGACGCCGGGAATCACGGTCAGCGGCGGCGACGCGACGAGAATTCTGAGCGTTACCGAAGGCGCGAACCTGAAAATCGACGGGGTCGCGTTTACGAACGGCAAGAGACCAGACGCCGACGGCGTGGAAGGCTGCGGCGGCGCGATTTACAGTATCGACGCGACGCTGTCGTTGACGAACTGCTCGATTCGCGACTCTAGCGCGCAAAACGGCGGCGCGCTCTATTCGCAAAATAGCGAGACGACGCTCGAAAATTGCTCCATTACGAACAATAACGCCCATCTTCAAGGAGGCGGCGTTTACGGGACAGACTCGACGACGACGCTCAGAAATTGCATCGTCCAAGGCAACGACGCGTACTACGGGGGCGGCGTTTCGCTCTATCGCGACGCCGCGGTGATTTCCGACTGTAAAATCGTGGACAATTCCACCTTGGTCTGGGGCGGCGGTCTTTATGTTTCCGGCTCGACGGCGATGATTGCGAACAGCGAAATCTGCAACAATCGTTCAGACGGCAACGGCGGCGGCGTGCATTTGACCCATACCTCGACCGCGTATCTCAGTAATTGCGTCGTTGCGAACAATTCCTCCAAAGTAAACGGCGGCGGTTTGTATAACGGCGGAGCCTTGAATCTTTATAACGTCACGATCACGCGCAACTCGGCGACTGGCGACGGCGGCGGCGTCTATGACGACAGGGACGTGCGCTACGACGTCCACGTCTATAATACGATTATCGCGGATAACGCCGCAGCTTCGGGCGCCGATTTCTTTAAGGTCGACGCCGCCGGCGCCGTCGACGCGTACAACACGCTTTCGGGCTATACGGAATGGACTTCGGGCGCAAACAACATGACGTACGACGCGTCGAAGCCGCTCTTTACGAACGCGGAGTCGGGCGACTTCACGCTTCCGTTTCTTTCTCAGGCGGTCGACAAGGGCGCGAACGAATACGTGACGAGTAACGTCGACGTTAAAGGTAACGCGCGCGTCGACGCGGGGATTGTCGACCTCGGCGCGTATGAGCTTCAGTATGGCGGCGACGCCTCGGGGCCGACGATCTTCGTCACGTCGGCGTCGGACGTCGTCGACGCGAACGACGGCGTCGTGACGCTTCGCGAAGCGTTGGCCGACGCGGAGTCTGGGACGAGGATCGCGTTTCGTTCTTTCCTCCAGGGCTCGACGATCACGCTCGACACGGCGCGCGGCGAGCTTACGACGGGCAAGACGCTGAAAATCGACGCGTCGGGACTGGCGGACGCGGCGACCGGAACCCCGGGAATCACGATTAGCGGCAGCGACGCGACGAGAATTCTCAACGTGACGGAAGGCGCGAACGTCGAGATCGTAGGGATCGCGTTTGAGCGCGGCAAGACGTCGGACGACGGCGGCGCGATTAACAGTTCCGGCGCGACGCTCGCGCTGACGAACTGCGTGTTTCGCAATTCCGAGGCGGGGTACAGCGGCGGCGCTATTAACGTCTCGAACACGACGGCGACGATCGCGAATTGCGTGATCGACGGCAATCGCGGGTACCGCGCCGGCGGCGTGGGCGTCCGGGACGACAGCGTCGCGACGTTCACTGGTTGCGTATTCGTGAATAATACGGGAAACAACGGCGGCGCCGTCTACGGCGTCAGATCGACGTCGACGTTCGAGAACTGCGAAATCCGTAATAACACCGGGACGCGCGAAGGCGGCGGCGTGTGTATGCTCAACAGCGCGACGTCGACCTTTGTCAACTGCTCCGTCACGAACAACGTCGCCGCAGACGGCGACGGTGGCGGGCTGTATCTGGGCGGGACTACGAAGCTGTATAACCTCACGGTCGCGGGCAATCGCGCCAGTCGCGACGGCGGCGGGGTCCATTTCTATGGGGATTCGTTCGACGCGTATAACACGATCATCGTGGAGAACGCCGCGTCTTCGAAGCCCGATTTCTTTGACGATTCCTTCGGCGGCGCAGTCGTCGCGTACAACACGCTTTCGAGCTATACGGAATGGAAGTCGGGCGCAAACAACCTAACGTACGACGCTTCGACGCCGCTCTTTACGGACGCGGCGTCGGGCGATTACTCGCTTCCGTTTGTTTCTCAGGCGGTCGACCAGGGCGCGAACGAATACGTGACGAAGAGCGTCGACGTCAAGGGGAACCCGCGCATTGTCGCGGAGAAGGTCGACCTTGGCGCGTATGAATTTCAATACGACGGCATGATCGTCGTCACGTCGATCGCAGACGTCGTCGACGCGGACGACGGGGTCGTGACGCTCCGTGAAGCGTTTGCCGCAGCGGAATCCGGGACAAAGATCGTATTTGCAACTGGTCTCAAAGGCTCGACGATCACGCTCGGCAGCGAGATTAC
>CAMZHY010000176.1 GCA_947307005.1 uncultured Planctomycetaceae bacterium | reverse complement strand
AAAAACACAACGTCAGACGACTATAGGTCTGACGTTGAAATTGTGTCAAACAGAAAAGATAATTCTCAACGACGCTTTTTACGATTGTCGAAAATACGTCCCTCATATTCTGACTTAGCGAGTTTCTGTTGCTCTCGGGCGCGTTCGACAACTTCGTTCCACCAAGCGCGCAACCCGCCTTTCGACTGGCCGTCGTTTTCTGAAGTCAGGCGAAGACCTTTCTTATCGCGTCGAACTCCATAAACTTCATAACCGCGTCCCTTCTGAAAGCGCGAATGCCGTTTATCCTTTGTGGACATGAAAGCGATCGGCTTAGAAGATTTTAGCGAAGCGTCTGCGCCTGAATCTATAGCAGATTCTAATTCAACGTCTCGTTTTGGAATCATTTTGCGCTCTAGAAGTCCCCATAAGCTGGAAACGATAAAGTAAAGGCAAAGACCGCTCGGCACCTTGAAGAACATGAAACCCATGAAAATCATCATGAACGTCATCATTCGACGCATTGAACGCTGTTGTTTCGCCTGAGCGTCGTCGCCGACTACAGGTGGAACAAGAAGTTTCTGCTGTATCAGGAAAAGCGAGATTGTTACTACCTGTAGAATATTTAAATATGTACAAAGACAAAACATTGAGAGTAATCCACGTCCGATCAAGTTCAAACATTCACAACCAATACTATTCCAGAAACCACTCCAATTGAACGCCATATCAGGCGCGGCAAGGTTTGAACACCAACGGATACTCTGGGAAAAGAGAGGCGCCCCATAAAGGCTGACGTCAATTGAAAGAGCTCGATACAGACCTATAAAAATCGGCATCTGGATAAAAATCGGGAGACAGCCGCTCAGTGGATTAACCCCATACTTCTTGAACAGCGCTTGCTGAGCAGCCATCATTTCCTGCGGATTATCGGCATATTTTTCCTTGAGTTTTGCAATCTCGGGCTGCAGTTTCTGCATGCGCATAGAACTAAGCGCTTGTTTTCGGCTTAGCGGGAAGAGACAGAGACGGACTAACACAGTCAGAAGAACGATTGCAAGACCATAATTGAAGACTATATAGTCGTGGAAGAAATGAAGAATCCAAACGAGAGGAATCGAAACAAACCAGAACCAACCGTAGACAATCGTCTTACTAAGACCGTAATCAGCCATAATGGAACGATGCTTGGGTCCGATGAAGACAACGAATTCCTGCGTTATAGAATCGCCGGTTTGACCATGGGGCGCAAGAATTTGATCGCTACTCTTAAGACGATAGGAAACGTCGGTAAAATTAACATGATCAATTACTCGAGAACCAACGCGAATCGGCGAAAAAGCAAATTTTCGATCCTCGTTGGAATTCATATACGGAATAGTCGTACACTGAAAATATTGGCCGTCAACCCCGAGAAAGTCAAGACTAAGCTCATCGCTCTGACGAGATTTGTCTTGAGCTATATCCCAACATTTAACAACGTTGAAATTTTTGCGATTATTCGAGGAAACAACAACGTCGCGCAATCCATAAGCGCCCCAGCCTGGTCCCGTCTTACGACCTGCGGAATACCATGCCCCTTCTAAGGGCAACCCAGTTGGTCCGTCTAAAAGATAAGAAACAACATGAGACGAGTTAGGATCGTAATTTTTGACCTCTATACTCATCTTAAGATGATACGACTCGCCATTTTTAACAAAGGAGTCGCTCAAGCCGTCCTTTTCTCCCGAGTTCTTCACGAGTTCGTATTTTTTAAGAACTTCAAGTCGACGATTGAGGAGGATCTTTCTAAAAACAGCGACAGATTCGCTTGATTCGTCTTCAACGTATTCCCAGTAACCGTTCCTCATGTTAACACCGCCAAGTTCAGAATCTAACGCGGAAGAACGTGGAGCGCTAACGTTTGAAGAGCGACGATCGTCTGAATTAACAACCGCCCAAGATTCGAGAACGTCGTTGTCAACTCGCGCCAAAGTGGCAAGAAATGAGGAAGGCTCGCTGTTAAGTTTACGCTTATTCACAGAATCAGAGTCTGCCGAATCAAGCAAATACAGAGCGTCGTTGTCGCCTGTAAAAACGCCCTGTAAACCAACGAGATTTACATAATCATCGTAGTTGCGAACCATGCCGCTTGGACGCAAAACGGAAAGCGGCGTATCGGAAAGCGTAACTTCGAGCGTTTTGGGAGCGCCAAGTTCCGATTTATAGTCATTTCCCCCTTTAATTTTACGATCAACGACTTCGGCGGCTGCGTCCCCGACGTTTGAATCGTCTGTAGCCGAGTCGACGACAGGTTTCGTCTCTGCGTCTGAAACGTCAGATACAGAACGTTCGTCCAGGTTGTCCTCTGTAAGCCCGGAAGACGCGGTTCTATTTTTATCATCATTGTCGACGTTAGACGAAGCGCCGCGTTCAGACTCGCTCGTCATTAGTTTGTCTAGAGTAAGAAGCGCAAGCTGAAAACGCTCGTTATTTTCAAGCGTAGCGGCTTCATAAACTTCTAACTTGATCTTATCGCCCGGTTTTGTACGGAGAAGCGCCTCGCGCAAATCGCCAAACTCGTTAATCGGAGTCGACGCGCCTGATCTGTCGACAAACCCTACGATGCGATCGTTTGGTTTCAGACCAGCGCGATCCGCAGGAGTCCCCTTTCCAACCACCTGAGCGCGAACTCCTGGCAAACCAAGGTCATATTCGTTCCAAGCCCGAGACTCGTCGACAACAATTTGTCCCAAATATCCCGTCTTATCAGTCTTGTCAATATAAGCCTTTTCGTTGAACTCAACGCGAGCAATAGCGGCGCCACGATTCGTTAACGTAACGAGAAAACGGTAAGGACTGTCCTCGGCAAGAGAACCAAGTGTTATGAAAGTTGGTCTGAGAGAAAGCCGAGAATCGTCCGCCGCCTTGAGAAACTCTTCGGGAAGCGCGTTGCGTTCGTCGACGCTGAGAGAGGGAGCGGAGTCTGCAATAGGCGGCGGCGAATCGATAGGAATCTCATTTTCCGGTCTCTTCGAACTCATCAGCTTAAAAGCCCAAATGAACAAAAACGTCATCATGAGGATGAAGAAAAAGTTCGACTTTGGCGGCTGCTGTTGCTCAAGCCCCTTTCGCATAGAGTTTGGAATTTGGGGAGGCTGAAGAGGAGGAAGTTTTGGCGCGCTCATAATACGACAAGTGAAGTATGACTCTTAATTCCTCGACGAGACAACGTCTACACGGGAATTGTCGAAAAGAAAACAAATTAAAAAAGCAAACTTTCGAATCTGTATCAACGACCGTCCGTAAGACGTTGCCATAAAAACGGAAACGAAGCAAGCCTCGGAATACTCATAATCTCATCCTGAGTTTTGGAAACATCGTAAGGCACGCGATGAAACTCCACATAGTTATCAGCGGCGCCCTCGACATATTGAACGATAACGTAACAAGAATCAGGATTCTGATCGCGCGGCTGGCCTACCGAACCAACGTTTATCATGAGCTTTTGTTCGCCTAGAGGATATTTTCCCTCGTTTTGTTCCGATATTTCCTTAAAAGAGACGTATTGATAATCAGAATGGGAAGAACTATCCACGAAAACGCCAGGAACATGGGTATGTCCCATAAAGCAATACTGTGGAGTCAATGAGAACAGCTTTGACATCTTCTCTTTTTCATCAATATCCTCAGGAAAAACATATTCGTTTATCGGATTTCGAGGCGAACCGTGAACAAAGAGAAAAGAATCCATAAAACGGTAAATACGCGGTCGCTCCGCAATAAAATCCCAACGAACATTCGCGCGCGGTCCTCGCGCCGATTCGAGGACGTCTCGAGTCCAATAGACGGCTTCTTCGGCAATACGGTTAAATCCTTCGGGATCATAGAGAGTCGCTTGGTCATGGTTGCCGAGTAGACAGACCTCAACCACGCCCTCCTTGCACATTTTCATCATCAGATCGACGCACTCGGCCGGCTTAGGACCATAACCAAGCAAGTCGCCAAGACAAAAATACTTCTCGACATTCTGTTTACGCATATCGTCAAGGACGGTTTTAAACGCCTCGAGATTATTGTGAATGTCGCTAAAAACAGCGAATCTCAAGAGATCTCTCCTTCATCCTGAATCGTCGTTCCGTTTGAACAGGAAGACAAACGGCGAAATTCGGTAAAAAACATGCGTTAATTATCTATAAAGCCCCTTTGACGTCGAGGCCCCCAGTCGCAACGAACGCGCCAAACGCCGCAAAAAACACCAATTCTCGGATAAATACAAAAACACAAAGAGTCCTATACGTCGTTGCTAGACTTTTCGTCCAACAAAGAAGGTTGGGCTTCGACTTCATTATCGTTTAGCCCCCCTAACGGCTTGAAGAAAGTAGCGCCAAGAGGCGGAACTAGCGCCTCTATGGAATAAGGTTTGGAATTCCAAGGGAGAGCCTCGGCGCGAACAAGACCATTGCCGCAACCGCTTCCTCCGTAACAAGGAGCGTCAGAGCAAAATATCTCTTGGTAATCGCCGTTCTCAGGAACGCCAAAACGTTTGCGCCGTGGAACTGGCGTAAAGTTGAGGATCACAACGACAAAGTCTTTAGGATTGTTCGCCCTTCTTATATAAGAAAAAACGCTCTCTTCCCAATCGTCGCAATCGATCCATTCAAATCCCTGCCAATCGAAATCCAGTTCATGAAGCGCGGGTTCGTTCCGATAAATTTTATTTAAATCAGCAACACATCGCTGAAGTCCTCCGTGCGTGTCGTCGTAGTTCAACAACGCCCAATCGAGACCGTCGTCATAATTCCACTCTTTCCATTGACCAAATTCACAACCCATGAAAAGCAATTTCTTTCCGGGATGAGTCCACATATAGCTGTAAAGAAGACGAGCTTGTGCAAACTTTTGCCAAAGATCGCCCGGGACATTGCTTATAACGGTCCCTTTTCCATGAACGACTTCGTCGTGCGATATTGGCAGAACAAAGTTTTCGGTAAAAGCATACGTGATGCTAAATGTCAACTGATTATGATGATACTTGCGGTTAATCGGATCTTCACAGGAAAACTTGAGCGCGTCGTGCATCCACCCCATATTCCATTTCATTGAAAACCCTAGGCCGCCGTCATGGACGGGACGACAAACGCCGGACCATGTCGTCGATTCTTCGGCAATAGTCAAAACGCCAGGAAAAGTTTTATGAGTTTCAACATTGAGTTCCTTGAGAAAATCAACAGCCTCAAGGTTCTCTCGTCCGCCGTATCGATTGGGTTTCCATTCGCCAGGTTCGCGACTGTAGTCCAGATAAAGCATAGAGGCGACCGCGTCTACGCGCAAACCGTCGATATGGTACTTTTCAATCCAGAAAAACGCGCTGGAAATAAGATAATTGCGAACTTCATTCCGAGAGTAATTAAATATCAGCGTTCCCCAATCGCGATGTTCGCCAAGTCTGGGATCCTCGTACTCGTATAACGCCGTCCCATCGAAACGACGAAGTCCATGAGGATCTCTAGGAAAATGCGCGGGCACCCAATCGACAATAACTCCAATGCCGTTCTGATGACAAAGATCGACAAGTCGCATAAAATCTTCAGGACGGCCGTAACGGCTAGTAATCGAATACATGCCGATTACTTGATACCCCCAGCTTCCCAATAAGGGATGTTCCGCCAGCGGAAGAAATTCGATGTGGGTATAGCCAAGTTTCTTAACGTATGCAACTAAATCCTCGGCAATTTCGCCGTATGAAGGAAGTCGACCGGGGTCGTCGACATATCTCAACCAACTCCCAAAATGAACCTCGTAAATTGAAATCGGCTTATGTTTCCATTCAAATTGATCATGAACGCGCTTTTCAAGCCATTCTTGATCATGCCATTCGTAATTATCGAGATCAGCGACAACCGAGGCAGTTCGAGGAGGAATCTCTGCGTAAAAACCAACGGGATCAGCGCGTTCCGTAACGCCTTCGTCAGATTCAACACGATACTTGTAAACGTCGCCAACAGACGCTTCGGGAACAAAGATTTCCCAGAGTCCCGAAGGATAATGGCTCCGCATTGGATGACGTCGCGCGTCCCAAGCGTTGAAATCGCCTATTACGGAAACGTTCTTTGCATTGGGAGCCCATACGACAAAATTGACGCCGGCAACGCCGTTGAGAAAGCGCGGATGCGCTCCAAGCTTTTCGTAACTTTTCCAAAGGCGCCCTTGACCAAACAAGAAGAAATCATAGTCCGAAAGAACCGAAGAGAACGAGTCCCTAGGATTATCCGTCTCGTCGCCCTTCCCCAAGGAAAGATTCTCGGCTTTAGTCATCAAAGAACCCCTTTTAATTCGCAGACACAAACGACTTAAATAAAGGACGGGAGCGTCGTCAACAGTGTGAAAACAGTTATCGACGAGCATACTCATTCAATTTTATAAGACGTCCGACACAAAAAACAAAACGCACAGCGATGATTATAGTCGCGAATAATTGTCCACGCAACAAGTTTTCTACCAAAAGTGAAGTCTGTTTCTCGAAATGTAAAAGAGATTCCAAGCGGCTTGTAGAATCGTAAACGGATATGAGGTAATAATTCATTCTCTTGTTTTGGAAAGACGAAGATAATTAAGCGCTTGATTTTGGAAAAAAATTGAGAATAATCTCTTAAGGAACGATTAATGATGTTGCGTTTTCAAATCCTTGTTCTGTATTTTATTATTATTCAAGGACTTAAAACCATCCCTACTGTCGTTTCTTTGAATCACCGTTTTTCAATCCTTCGGAGTTACTCTAAATGAAACGTTCGCTTCTGACCCTTGTGCTCGGTCTTGGTCTCGCAATGTTCGCGTCGAACGCAAATGCGCAGGACGCCTCTCACGAATTTCGCGGCGGCGATTTCCGTATGGGAATTGATTGGAAAGAACCGCCCATCGTCACCCCTGGCGAGACGCCTGCCGATCCGCCTTCCGACGCAATCGTCCTTTTTGATGGAACCAATATGGACGCGTGGGACGGCGGCAAGTGGGACGTCGCCGACGGCGTCCTAACGGCTCATCCCGGCGCCGGTTCAATTTTCACCAAGGAAAAATTCGGCAGTTGCCAACTTCACGTCGAATTCGCCTGTCCCCCCGTCACAGATCCCAACGCCAAGGGACAGGGGCGCGGCAACAGCGGTATTTTCCTCATGAATCATTACGAACTCCAGGTTCTCGATTCCTATGAAAACGAAACCTACTTCGAAGGGCAATGCGGAGCGATTTACAAGCAATTCCCTCCCTATGTCAACGCCGTAAAGAAACCGACTGAATGGCAAACCTACGACATTATCTTCACCCGTCCGCTTCTCCGCGTTGAAA
>CAMZHY010000175.1 GCA_947307005.1 uncultured Planctomycetaceae bacterium | reverse complement strand
GACCGCCCCTCGAGCCTCGACCGCGACCGCTCCTAACGCCGCGACCCGCCGCTGAGCTCGATTCGGAGACGCTTGAATGTTTCTCGGGACGCCTAGGGTAGTCGCAGTTGAAACGTCGCGCCGACAGCAAACGTTGGCGCGACGGGTTGACGTTTCCGGCTTTGGTTTATGGACTGGGGTCGACGTCGTCTACTCTTTTCGTCCCGCTGAAGAGAATTCGGGCGTCCGTTTCTTTCGAGACGACCTTCCAAATTCAGTTCCAATTCCGGCGAGCGTCAAGAATCGCGTTCAGAAGCCGCGACAAACGAGTCTCGCGGTCGGCGCCGCGCAAGTCGACATGGTCGAGCACGTTCTTTCCGCGCTCCGCGCCGCGCGCGTCGATAACTGCGACGTCGTTGTCAGCGCGCCTGAGGCGCCAGGTTGCGACGGCTCCTGCGCGCCGATTTTACAGGCGCTTTTAGACGCGGGAGTTGTTCGGCAGCAAGCGTTGCGTTCGGCGATTAAGGTAACGGAACCAGGCGTTTATTATCCGGACGGTTCTGTTTTGAACGGCGCGAGAATCGAAATCCTTCCAAGCGTTTCGGAGGGAGCGTTCTACGAGTATAACCTTTATTACGACCGTCCCTGCGCAATTCCAAATCAGAAGGCTTCGTTTAACTTCAACGCGTCGCCAGAGGAATATCTTCGCGAAATAGCGCCATGTCGGACGTTTCTTACGCTTGAGGAAGCCAACGCGCTTCGCGCGATGGGCGTCTGTCAGCGAGTGACGGCAAAGGACGCGCTTGTCTTCGCGCCCGAAGGGCTTGTCGACAACGAATTGCGGTTCGACAACGAATGCGCGCGTCATAAGCTTCTGGATATGGTTGGCGACTTTGCTCTTGCGTCCGCCGATTGGATCGGCGAGTTTCGCGCGTTTAAGACGGGGCATCAGCAGAACGCGGATCTTGTTTCTGCGCTCCTCGATCTTTGCGAGTGACGTTCAAACGGATTACGAATCGGGCGTTCAACGGTTTTCCAAGGATAAAACGATGAAAAAAACGCGATTAGGGATCGTCGGAACAGGGCGACTTGGCGGCTTTCACGCGTCCAAGGCCGCGTCGAATCCCGAGGTTGATTTTGTCGGCGTTTTTGACGTTAGCGAAACAAATCGCAAGCGCGTCGCGAATCAATTTGGCGTCGGCGAATACGGGACTCTTTCTGAGCTTTTGTCGCAAGTCGACGCGGTTGTTGTCGCGACCCCTTCCGTTCTTCACGCGGAAATCGGACGCGAAGTTCTTCGCGCGGGCAAGCATCTGCTTATGGAGAAGCCCGTAACGACCGACGGCGCGTCGGCGCTTGAACTCGCTAGACTTGCGCGCGAAAAGGGGCTTGTTTTTCAGGGCGGTCACGTTGAACAGCACAATCCCGCGTGGCGCGCCGCGCTTGAGCGTCTCGAAGAAGTAAGGTTGGGGTTGGAACCCGTCGCGATCGAAGCCGAAAGAACGAGCGGATATACGTTCCGTTCAACCGACGTTGGCGCGACGTTGGATCTCATGATTCACGACCTTGAACTTGTTCTCTCGCTTATTCCGTCCGAAGTAGAGCGCGTTTCAGCGGTTGGGTTTGCTCAACTTGGCGGACATGAAGACGCCGCGTTTGCAACGCTTCTCTTTGCAAACGGTTCCGTCGCGCGTTTCAAGGCGTCGCGAATAGAACAGGAAGCGCGGCGGCGCATGTCGATTCAAACGGCGACAAAAACGTTCCATATCGATTTCGCCGCGCGTTCCGCGACCCTTGTTCGTCCCAAGGACGACGTGCTAAGCGGCGTTTACTCGCCCGATTCCGTGTCTTTTGCCGAAATGGCTCCGCGCGTTTCGACTTTCATGCGCGACGAGTACGAGACGATCGAACTAGTCCATGATCCGATTGACGCGCTCGCGCTTGAGATGCAAAATTTCGTCTCCGCAATTCTACGCGGAGAACGCTCCGTCGTTCCGGGCGAACGCGCGGCCCAAGCGGTCGCCGTCGCGGAAGAGATCGTCCGCGACCTTGACGCGCGGACTCGGCGAATCTACGCGCCGCAACAGAGGAATCTCCGAATCGTGGGGTAACGCAAAGCAAGTTTTGCGTTTTTCATGTCAACGTTAAAAAAGGCGACGTCCGCGCGACGCCGCCTTTTTCGTTGAAACGCTTGACTTTTAGCGGAGATCGACGAGACCGAAATTGCTGAGAATCGCGTCGACTGCTTCTATATCCTCGGACTCGATAACCGCGTCCCCCGCCGCGGCGTGGGAAAGGGCGTGTTCCGGCGTCCTTGCTCCGCAGAGGGCAAACGCCTTGTCATATCGCGAAAGAACCCAAGCGACGGCGAACTGACCGACCTCGAGGTTGTAACGACGCGCGATTTCACGGATTGCGTCGAGCGCCTCGTTGACTCTTTTGACATTGTCTTTCGAAAATTTCGGATTGCCGAGGCGCAGATCGCCCTGTTTGTAGACTCGACTTGGGTCGAGCTTGCCCGTAAGCAGTCCGTTTTCAAGGGGCGAATACGCAAAGAGCGACGCTTTTTTTTCTTTGCAACCGTCTAGGAGACCGTTTGTCTCAATTCGTCGATCTAACATCGAGTAACGTTCCTGATCGACGTCGAGGACGCCTTTAGCGCAGAATTCGTCAAATTGGGCGCGGTTGGCGTTTGAGATACCGATCGCGCGTATTTTCCCTTCTCGTCGCAACTCTTCCAATTCGCCCATTGCGTCGGCAATCGCCGTCGTACGGTCGGACGCGTGGTGAATTTGCATGACGTCGATATAGTCGGTTTTCAGCCGTCGGAGACTGTCTTCGACTCCTCGTCGCAGGACGTCGGGGCGAAGCCAGCGATATACGGCGTATTTTTCAAGCGTTTGCGTTCGTCCCGCGTCGTTTGCGAAACAATGCAGTTCCCCGCAGTTTGGAGGAAGCGGCGCGTAGTCCCAATACAGACCGCATTTAGAAGCGACGACGACGGAATCGCGACGTTTGCGAATCGCGCGACCGACCGTTTCTTCCGAGCGACCAAACCCGTATATCGGAGCTGTGTCGATTAGCGTGATTCCCGCGTCGAGCGCCGTCTGAACGGCGCGTTCGGCGACTGCGTCGTCGCAACCGCCCCACATCCAGCCGCCCATAACCCACGTTCCGAGTCCGACAGCCGACGCTTCGATTTCCGTCGTTCCGATTTGTCTGAACCGCATTTTTCGACCTCAAGAGGCGTAAAAACGTTTGTCTATTAGCTTGCGTTGAGAATAAGGCTCCAATCGAGCGCAATTCCTAGAGTCGCGTGTTGAATCCAGCCCGGCCAGATCGATTTGGTCCGAAAGACGAGATACCCCCAAAGGAGACCGCCTGCGACGCAGCCAAGCGTCTCAGACAACGGGTGTCCATAATGGAGAGCCGTCGAAGCGAAGACCTGAACAAGAATGGCGGGGACGGGACCAATCGTTTGAGCGAGTCCGAGTTGGATGAAACCTCGAAACATAAATTCCCAAGCAAGATAGTAAAGGAAAAAGTACAGCGCCGAGTGAACGACGAGACAAGTCCAAGAAGCTCCGGCGAACGGATTGAAGGGGTAGACGTTGTAAAATCCTTCAGTTCTGCCGCTTAACCATCCTACGAGTAGGAATATCGGAACGAAGAAAACGAAAGTGGTCGCGAATCTTTTCGGCGATCTTAGAAAAAGTCCATAGTCGGCGAGACGCTCGTGAAAAACGAACTTGACGACGCATGCAGGAACGACGCCCATGATGAAGAACGCCGCCCAGATTTTGCGCGCGTTCCAGAGGAAGAGGAGGGGAGACGGATGGAGCGTTCCGGCGAGCGGACGTTCGAGCGTCTGCGCGCCGAGGGAAAGAACACAACGTCCCGTTTCAGGATCGGCGAACTTGGGGGGCGACGGAACATACTTCCACAGAGTCAGCGCGACGACGGCGTAAAGCAAGATGATCGTCGTTTTTAGATTTCTTCCTCTGACGAACGCCTGCGCGTAGCGAATCGCGGAACGAATGAACGTCCCTTCGTAAACGAGCGCGACGTCGCTCTCACTTATGTCATTGTCACAATTTGTCATATTATCAGCGCGTTATCCCTGATAAGGGACTCTTCGAGAACGGCTTTTGAGATTTTCAATTCGCCCATTTGCCGCACTTGACGCAATTTTCTTTTTTAGCGCCGAATCCGCAGTTATTGCAAAGCCTTGCTTCAACGTAATTGTTTGGCGCCCATTTACCACACTTAACGCAATACTCAACTTTAGCGCCAAATCCGCAGTTGCTACACAAACCTGCAGGCGAATATCCGTTCGGCGCCCATTTGCCGCACTTGACGCAATTATCCTTTTTGGAGCCAAACGCGCAGTTGTTGCACAGTCTCGCCTTGAAACGAGGCGCGCCGGCGTCGGCGGGAGTAGCCGCGACGAGAACGAGAACGCAAATCGCTAATAACGCTTTTTTGAACATGACCGACCCCTCCAAAATAATGCGAATCAAATGAACAACGTCGAGCGGACCAATCCGCATCGTCCATTATAACTCCATTGTCTGCGACTGAGAAAGCCCCAGACGCTATTTTGAAAACAAATTAAAGCTGCGATGATTCAATTTCGATCGTTTTTGCGCAAAACATCGCCGACTTGACTTTAGGACTTCGTCCCGTTATCATCGGACTACGCGTTATTGGAACGCGAAACGCTTAGAAAATACGTCTCAATCACGGAAATCTGGTGAACTTATGATGAAAAAATGGGCGACGCCGTTGCTGTTGGTTCTTTTGTTCTTCGTTTCAACTTCTCTTATCGCGCAGGAGGAGAAGGAAGCTTATGTCGCGCCGGCGCTACAACAGGAGGGCGGCTGGACGATGGTGGTGATCCCGGATCCTCAAGCGTATATGCGATATGGAAGGAATCAGGGAATCTTTGAACTCATGACCGCGTGGATCGCCGAGAATAAAGAAACGCTCAACATCCAACAGGTGATTTGCGTCGGCGATTTAGTCGAATCGAACAATCTTCAGAAACCGGACGGAAAGTTTGCGAACCAGACGAGCTTCCAAATGTGGAACGCGTGTTCTAAGGCGTTTTCTCGCCTCGACGGAATTTACGCGTATGTGAACGTTACGGGCAACCACGATTACGGCCCCTACATTTATCCCGACGGAAATCATTACGGGACGCGTTCTTCACTGAATCGCGAGACGCGGTTCAACGACTATTTCCCGCCTGAGCGCAATTCCGCGCTTCAAGGCGTCCTCATTGAAATGTTTGAAAACGCGTATGGCGCGAAGACGCTTGAAAACGCCGCGTATCAGTTTAAAGGAACCGACGGACAGCGAATTGTCGTCGTCGCGCTTGAATTTGCGCCTCGTCCTGAGGCGTTGCAGTGGGCGAAGAGCGTTTTTGAACGTCCAGAAAACGCCGACGCCTTCGGAATTGTTGTAACTCACTCTTACTTGCGTCCTTATTCCGCCGATTGCATTCGCGATCCTCAAGAAGGCTACGGTCTTAACAAAGAAGGGGGACGATCTGGCGAAGCGATTTGGAACGAACTCGTCTATCCTACGGCGAATATCCGCATGGTTATTTGTGGACATCATTCGAAGGCGGACGATATGGACGGTTGCACAGGTTTCCGCATGGATAAAAACGCGGCGGGAAAAGACGTCGCTCAACTCGTATGCGATATGCAGGCGATGGGGGGCGGTTGGGAAGGGAACGGCGGCGACGGATGGCTTCAGCTCGTCGAGTTTTCTCGCGATATGAAGACGGTCAAAGTCCGCACGTTCTCGCCCCTTTTTGCGATTTCTCCCACGACGCAGGAACACGCGTGGTATCGCGGCGACAAGCAAAATTTTGAGTTTACTCTCGAGTAAACGGCTTCCCCCTCGCAATCGCGACGTTCGATTCTCCGAGGATGTTTCCCTCCGTCGCGCGCGTCGCGTTTCATAAGGATTAAAATCTTCGCTTATGGAAGGAGCGAATTATGACGTTTTCATTTACTCGTTTAGCTCGAGCGGCGTTTTTCGTCGCTCTCGGGACGACCTCGCTTTTCGTCGCGCTCGTTCAAACTTCGGCGCGCGAAACGCTTAACTTTAACGACGGCTGGAGTTTTGCGCTTATCGCGCCCGACGACGTTCGTTCCGAGCCGATTCGCTCCTTAAAAATTGGCGACGCGAAGCCCCAAGAAAAGACGGAAGAAACGAAGCGCGTTCGTTTGCCGCACGATTGGGCAATCGAACGCGGATTTGATTCCTCGCTCGACGGAGCGACGGGCAAAGCGTTCTGGCGCGGCGTCGGCGTCTATCGCCACGATCTTCATGTCGACGCAGGCGACGCCGACAAGCGTTTCGTTTTAGGGTTCGACGGCGTTATGTCGTTTCCGGAGGTTTTTGTCAACGGTCTTTACGCGGGCGGTTGGGACTACGGTTATCTTGGGTTTCAAGTTGATATTACTCCGTTTTTGAAGACGGACGCGGACAACTTAATCGAAGTTCGTTGCGACACGCGAGAACATCGTTCTCGTTGGTATCCGGGCGCGGGAATCTATCGCGGCGTCGAACTGATCAAATGTTCAAAAGACCTTTGGCTTCCTCAAGGATCTGTCGTTGTGACGACGCCTCGGGTCGAGCCCGAAACCCCTGTTAGAGGCTCCGCCTTCGTCAAGGTCGAGACGACTCCGGAGATTGCGCGCGATATTTCTGGCGCGACCGTGTGTCTCAAATTGATCGATCCCTCTGGGCAGATCGCCTTTGAGAAAGAGTCGACGCTTGATTTAAAAGCGAATTTTCAAAAGAATGAAGCGCTTTCGCAGGCGAATCAGTTTCCGCAGTATGAAGACGCTCCCGTCTGCGCTTTTGAAGCGGAGTTGACTGACGCCGTTCTTTGGGACGTCGACGCGCCGCGAATGTATCGTGCCGAGGTCTGTTTCAAAGACGCGAGAGGGTACGTCCTTGACGAATATTCGACGCGTTTCGGGATTCGACTCGCCGAGTGGACGCTGGACGACGGGTTCCATTTGAACGGTCGTCGCGTACAACTCAACGGCGTCGATCTTCATCACGATCAAGGGCTTATCGGCGCCGCGTCGCATCCTGCGGCGGTCCGTCGTCAGCTTTCGATCATGCGCGATATGGGGGCGAACGCGATCCGCACCAGCCACAACCCGAATTCGTCCGCGTTTATGGACGCGTGCGACGAGATGGGGTTCATCGTCTGGAACGAACTCTTCGACAAGTGGGACGGAACCGCCGGTTTGCGGAAGGAGGACGATTTCTATTCCTTTGCGGAACGACAGGCGCGCCAATTTGCGCGG
>CAMZHY010000174.1 GCA_947307005.1 uncultured Planctomycetaceae bacterium | reverse complement strand
CGTTATTTTGAAAGATAGAACCGACCAGCAAAGTTTGGACGACGTCACGGCTTTGTCCTTCCGCTTCATCGCTAAGAAGGTCGAAAAAGAACGCCGATCTTCTGTTGACGAGAATTCCAGTTCTCCCGTCTCTTCAGTGGACGACGCCCAAGGATCGCGTCCGTCTACGCCCTGAGACGTCTTTTTTTTCGAATTAACCCTCATTCCCTCGGTAATCCTATGGCGCCTCACTTCATTTTCGAAATGAATCGTGTCACGAAAAAATTAGGCGATAAGACGATTCGTCAAAATATCAGTCTGTCTTTCTATTACGGCGCTAAAATCGGCGTTGTCGGCGAAAATGGCGCAGGAAAATCGACTCTTCTTAAAATCATAGCAGGCATTGACAAAGACTATGACGGAGACGTATCCTTCGTCAAAGGCATGACGGTTAAATACGTCGCTCAAGAACCGGAACTTGATCTCGACGCGACCGTCAGGGAAAACCTTATGAAAGCGGTCGCCCCTGTACAACAAAAACTCGATAGGTTCAATGAAGTTTCAACGCTGATGGGGGATCCAGACCAGGCAGACAATTTCGACAAGCTCATGGAAGAGATGGGACGGCTCCAAGAAGAAATCGACCATTTGGAAGGATGGGAGTTGGATCGACGAATCGACGTCGCCGCCGACGCGCTCGTCCTTCCTCCTGACGAAGCGATTGTTCGTCAGCTTTCAGGAGGAGAACGTCGTCGCGTCGCCCTCTGCCAAGCGCTTCTAGAACGTCCCGATCTTCTTCTTCTCGACGAACCTACCAACCATCTTGACGCGGAAACCGTGCAGTGGTTGGAGGAAGCGCTCCGCGAGTACCACGGCACCGTTATTATCGTAACGCACGATCGTTATTTCCTCGACAATATCACGAAGTGGATTCTTGAAATCGACAACACTCGTGGAATTCCTTTTGAAGGTAATTACTCGTCTTGGCTCGCGCAGAAAGCGGAAATACTCCGCGTTACCGAGAAGCAAGAATCGCAACGTCAAAAGACCTTAAAACGCGAACTTAACTGGATTCAGACCGCTCACAAAGGACGACTGCAAAAGAATCAAGCTCGTATCAAAGCGTACGAGCAGCTTGCCGCTGAGCAAAAACTTGACGATAAAAGCGACTCGATCATCCAGATTGCGCCAGGTCCTAGACTTGGAGAAAAAGTTATTGTCGTCGACGGAGTTTCCAAAAGTTTCCGACAAGGCGATCAAACGATTACGCTCCTTGACGACGTTTCCTTCAATGTTCCCCGCGGGGCGGTAGTAGGCGTCGTCGGTCCTAACGGAGTTGGTAAATCGACGCTCTTTCGCATGATCGTGGGCGAGGAAAAGCCTGACAAAGGAACTATTGAACTTGGCGAAACGGTTCAGTTAGCGTACGTCGATCAACACCGAGACGCGCTTAATGATGAAAACACGGTTTTTCAAGAAATCACAGACGGCCGAGATCACGTGCAGCTCGGTCCCATTGAGATGAACAGCCGCGCGTATGTTTCACGCTTCAATTTCCGAGGTTCTCAGCAACAGCGACTTGTCGGCGTTTGCTCCGGCGGCGAACGCAACCGTGTTCATCTTGCAAAACTCCTACGACGCGGCGGCAACGTCATCCTGCTCGACGAGCCGACAAACGATTTAGACGTGCAAACCATGCGCGTTCTTGAACAGGCGATTAACGATTTCGCAGGTTGCGTCCTAGTCGTAAGTCACGACCGATTCTTCTTAGACCGCATCTGCACTCACATCCTTGTCTTCGAGGGAAACGGTAAGACGCGCTGGTTTGAGGGCGATTTCTCATCCTATGAAGAAACGCTTCGAGCAGAAAACCCGAATTACGGTAAAAACAGACGACTAAAATACCGCAAGACGCCGCTAATCTAACAAAACGCCACGTCAAGAAATAACAACAAAGACGCGCTTCTGCGACAAAAAATCCAGAAGCGCGTCTTTTTCTTTAATCAGACGAACTAGACGACAAAAAACCGAGTCGTAAAACGACTCGGTTGAATGCGGGTAAGAGGACTCGAACCTCCACGAGCGTAGCTCATCAGAACCTAAATCTGACGTGTCTGCCAGTTCCACCATACCCGCTCGAAGGACGCCTCCAAGCGAAGACCAACCTCATTATACAATTCGTAGCCGGTAAGACAAGCGCCGAACCACTCAACGATCTTGATTCAATGTCGGAGAATTATCCAGATTAACACTCCGACCGTACAGAGGAGAACAAACGTCAAAAAACCAACTAAGCAAAGCGCGCCGATTGCTCGTCTTTGAGTCTTTCTCAGTTCATCGAGAGACTCGCGAGCGTCAGAATAGGGCGAATTACCGCCGAAGGAAACGCCGTCAAACGCCTTCCCACCTTCGCGCGTTAAGCCGTCGACAAGCCCTCCGTCTTTTTCCAACGTCTTGACAATCTCGGGAAAAACCTGACCCGCCTCGAGAGGAGACTTCCACCCTGAACGCAAAATTCTGGTTCTCGGTCCAACTCGGCGTTCGTCAATCCACGCGCGCAAAACGCTACCCTGAGCTGGTCCATAACGACGATTGTCAAGCGTTATCACATACCACAGCGCGTCTGGATCCTCGAGTAGCGTAGCGGTATTGGACAAATCGACTTCCGCCTCATAACGCCTTTCTCGAACGTTGCGAGACGACTTTTCAGTCGCGCGAATTATCAATTCGTTCACGGGCGACTCTGGATCGGGAGACGACGTCGCTCCCCATGCGTTCTCTTGATTGGAAACCTGCGAGTCCGCGCGTGATTTCGAAGAAACGCTCTCGCGACTTCGCATATCGGGAACCGCCTCAGCCGTTTGCTGACCGTGGTAGTCTCTCTCGTCGACTTCTCGCATGCTCTGCAGCGGAATGCGCATCTTTACGCGACATTTTGGGCATAGTCCTATCCTTCCGGCAAGTTCTGCCTTCACATTCAACGGATGCCCGTTAGGACAAAAAAAACATATACCCATAACGAAGTACCCTGCTGGGGAATCGACCGTCCGCACTGCCGCGACGACGAATTATGCGCGCCTACTAGCCGAAATTATACTACGGCGCGGCGAAAAGATAAAGAGAAATCAAAAACAGAAATCAAAAAAGGAACGCGGAAATATAACGTCGTCGCGAGATTCATCACAATAACCAAGCAACCGTCGTCGTCGCATCTTTCAGCGACAACGACGGTCGCGTTTATGACGCGTCGTCAGATCTGAATCCAGCGTTCTTCCCTCGCGCTTTGAATAACGGCGTCGCAAACCTTTTGAACACGCGCGGCGTCCTTGACGGTTGGAGTTGGATAAACTGGTCTCTGACCGGCTGCCTCAAGTAGGAAGTCGGCAAGCTGATTGATGAAATAATGCTCATACCCGATGACGGTGCCTGGAACCCAATAATGACTCATATATGGGTGCTCGGAATTCGTAACCAAGATCCGCTGCCATCCTGTAAGATGATCTTCAACCTTTTTCCCCGTCTCTGGATCGGCATAGCGGAAGAACTGCAAATACTCAGGCTCCTCTAAATTGAAGAAACAGGCGCCGTTTTCACCGTTCATTTCCATCGTATTAAAGTTCTTGCGACCTCTAGCGTAACGCGAACTTTCAAACGTCCCAACAGAACCGTTCCGGAAAATCGCCATGAACATGCATGCGTCGTCGATCGTTATAGGCGTCATGTCGCCCGTCTCGGCATTTTGACGTTCTTTGATAAAAATCTCGGTATGAGCGCACACGCGTTCAATTGGGCCGTTAAGCCACTCCGCGCAGTCGATCGAGTGGGCAAGAAGATCGCCCGTCACGCCGCTTCCTGCAACCTTAGCGTCAAGACGCCATAACGACGCGCCCCCGACGGGAACCTTCTTGCTGATCGTGTAATCTTGGTTATAGGTCGCGCGATAATGGAAAGGACGACCAATACGATTCTCATCGACAATCTGTTTGAAGAGCGCGACGGACGGATTACGGCGATAACAGAATGAAACGGCAGTCTGAACCCCCGCCTTTTCAACGGCCTCGACCATCTCTTCCGCTTCGGCGTAGTTCATCGCAAGAGGCTTCTCGCAAATGATCATCTTGCCGGCTTGCGCAGCCTCGACAACCATTTCTCTGTGCAGAAAATTGGGCGTTGCAACGTCAATAATATCGATTTCAGGATCGGAAACTACTTTATGCCAATCGGTCGACGTTTCTTCGTACCCCCAAGTCTTCTGGAAATTGGCAAGCGTCGTCTGATTACGACCATAGCAGGTCTTAAGAACGAGTTTGTATGGCAGCTCGAAGAAATGACCGACCTGATTGAACGCATTAGAATGGGTTCGTCCCATGAAACCGGTTCCCAACATCCCAACTTTTAACGTTTTCATAAGCGCTAATCCTTCCCTTCGATAAGGTCGCTAATACTTGAAGACGACAATGACTTCGTCATACCAGAATCAAGGCGCGTTCTCAAATCCAGACTTTGACTCAAGCGCGCCGACCCTTAACGTTAGGATACAAAAAAACGATCCGATTTACAAGCTTGTCAGAAAAAAATGAATCGCCTTATCCCTGAGAACCGACCGCGTCTGTCGACAATGAAAACGATTTCTAACCGTATTTAATCCAAAATATTTTTCAAAACGCTATTTGAAATATTCTTACTTTTCGTTACCTTAGCGCTTGAATCCGGCTGTTCTCTATCGATCTCTCGAATTAGGAGTCGATTGAAACTCGCAAGCTTGAATTCTTAACAAGTTCCGCGAGACGGAGATCAGATGGATAGAAATAGGCGTTTTGACAAATTTTAACGCTTTTAACATTGCCAAAAGCAATAAACGTCCTAAAATCAGTCGTTTAAAATGGACTTGGGCGCGTTTTCCCGAGTGATAACGATCCGTCCAAACGAGTCGCGGCTATTCAGCATATGCTTTTGCGATTTCATCGTCCGTTTTACACTTCAATCCAATAGTGAAAACACGTTTCGTCTTAGGACGCGTCCTTGGCGGACGCGCGTCGTGAGGTTACAATGCGCCGTCTTACGCTTGCGCTTTTCGCTCTGACCCTGCTGTTCCTTTTGGCGTCGTCGCCGTCTTTCGCTCTCGCTCAAGGGCAAGGAATCTTTTCGGAATCGGGATACGACTTCAAAGGAATTCCTCGCTACACGCAGCCGCGCCACTCCTTTGTTTTCACCAATAACAGCTCCGAAGATCTCCGTCTCCTAGGCGCGCGAGTTAGTTGTCAGTGTACAAAGGTTTTCATTCCAGAAAAACGGGTTTACAAACAAGGTGAAAAGGGCGAGGTTGTCGCGCAAATTGACGGAGTCCGCTTTACAGGCGTCCGTCATGTGACCGTGACGGTGACGTTCCAACGCGGTTCTAGCGTGTTTGAAATTCCCCTCAACATCGCGGGAGTTATCATCGAAAATGTTTCGCTAGAGCCTCAGGAACTCACGTTTCTCGTCGATCAGGAGATGAAACGACAAGACGGGGAAGCGGGCGTCAAAGCTCTTCAATTAAGCGCGGATTCTACCTCGAGGACAAAGCAAGCGCGAGTTGTTTACCCTGGTTATAACGAAACAGTCGCCCGCGTTTCGTCGTCAAGTCCTTATCTTGAGATCAAAACAGGAAAACCGGTTCGAGTAGGCTCTGGAACTCAGACGCCTCTCTTTGTAACCGTTAAAGACAACGCGCCTGCGGGATATCTTAACGCCACAGTTCAGGTATGGTCGAACGGCGCGTCAGGGGGGACGCCCCTCGTGCTTAGCGTTTCAGGAGTTGTTCGCGCGCCGCTCACCGTTTCTCCTAGCGCGCTCACCTTCTTCACTTCCAAAGAAGGTCAAAAAATCACGAAAAATTTCGTGGTCTCGGCTCCTTCGGAATTCACTCTTAAATCAGTCTACTCGCCGACAAAAGCGCTTGACTGTAAATTCTCTCAGAAAGCAATACGTCCGGCAAAAGTGTGCGTCGTTCCCGTTACCTTCGATCCTCAAAAACTTTCCGACGCCGACGATAATCCGAAACTAAAGATCGAAACAACCGATGGACGCGTTCTCTTCCTTGACGTGCAAATTTCTTCCGGCAATTTCGACGCGGAAATCCTTTCTGCCATGGAAACTAAGCGTAAGAACAAGGAAGGAAGCGTCGACGACCCCAAAGTGGACATTGTCGACGGCCAAGGGACGGAAAATGAAATAATGGAAGAAGAATCGACGAAGGGCGTCGTCGCCACGCAGGAATCTGAGAGCGAAGCTTCTGGATTCGCGCGGTCTGGTGTCGATGCGACAAGCGTCTCTTCCACGCCTTCAATGGAACGTAAATCGGAAAAACGACGCGACTCTGCGCCAATGACAATTCCTGCGACGCGCTCGCCAAGGTCGAGCGGCGTTCATTCAACGGAGAATCTGTCGACGTCGCCGTTCAGCCTATTGACTCCGAGACGACTGTACCGTTAACAAACGGAACGCTTTCTCCGTTTTTAACTGGTTAAACGACAAAACATCCTTATAATAGGGAACGCCGGAAGACGCGAGTCTTTCGGCGTTTTCCCTATTTTGGAATGCGGCTCGTTCTTTTTTGCGATTCGCAAAACGCGAGTGTTTAGAGAAGGCATAGAAAATGTCTCCGGAAGAAGCCTCGAAAAATTTTTTTATTAAGACCGACGACGACAGTTCTCTCCTCAGAGGGCTTAACGACGCGCAACGCGAAGCTGTCACGCATGTTGACGGCCCCTTGTTAGTCCTTGCCGGTCCAGGGAGCGGAAAGACGCGCGTCGTCACGCATCGCGTCGCATGGCTGTTGCATAGCGGCGTTCGCGATTATCAGATAGCGGCGCTTACCTTTACCAACAAAGCCGCCGACGAAATGAAGAAACGCCTCCAAACGATGGCCCCAAACAACCGTGTCTGGATCGGGACGTTTCACCGGTTCTGCGCGTTTCTTCTTCGATATTACGCTCGATTTGTCGGTCTCGAGGAAAATTACGCCATTTACGACGCAGATCAAAGCCAAAAACTGCTTGAAAGCGTCGTCCCTAAAAGCAGTCTTCCCGTAGGCGTTGATATCCCTAAAATCGCTTCTGGCATAAGTTGGGCTAAAAATTCCCTAATCTCTGCTTCAGAGTACTGCGCAACCGGCGGAAGCTTACTCGGAAAGGTTGTCGAGGAAGCCTATCCGCTATATCAGACGGCTCTCAAAAAAGCAAACGCTGTTGATTTTGACGATCTGCTCTTTCATATCGCCGTCATACTGAAGCAGAATCCTGAAATTCGCTCTCAACTCGATTCACGATTCAAATACATTCTCGTCGACGAATATCAGGACACGAATCTCGTTCAGTACGCTATTGCCAG